>NZ_JAGCFH010000233.1 GCF_017650195.1 Ruminococcus sp.
CGAGGCTGGACATAAATTCAGAACGAACACAGATACGGAAGTTCTCATACACGGTTACGAAGAATACGGTGAAAAGCTTCTCGATATGCTTAGAGGAATGTTTTCCTTTGTTATATGGGATAAAATCAAAAAAGAACTCTTTGGCGCACGTGACTTTTTCGGTATAAAGCCTATGTATTATGCTAATATGAACGGTACGTTAATGTTCGGCTCTGAGATAAAAAGTTTTCTTGAACATCCAAGTTTTAATAAAGAGCTTAATACAGCGGCACTGGAAAACTATCTTACTTTTCAGTACTCCCCTACCTCGGAAACATTTTTTAAAAATGTTTATAAGTTGCCTCCTGCTCATTTTTTCAAATTCAAGGATGGACATTTCGAGACAAAGCGTTACTGGGACGTACAGTTCAATGCAGATGATAAACCTGAGCTTAACGAATGGGTAAATAAGATATCCGATATATTCCATAATTCCGTTGAAGCTCATAAAATCGCAGATGTAGAGGTAGGCTCATTCCTTTCAAGCGGCGTAGATTCAAGCTATGTTGCAGCAATTGCCGATGTTGATAAGACATTTACTGTCGGCTTTGGAAATGATGAAAAATACAACGAGATAGGCTGGGCTAAAAATTTCTCAAAATATATCGGCAAAGAGAATACCAGTAAGGTAATTACACCTGAAGAATACTGGGACAGTCTTTCCATGATACAGTATCACATGGATGAACCTCTTGCAGATCCCTCGGCAGTCGCTTTGTATTTTGTCTGCAATATAGCTTCTGAAAAGCTAAAGGTCGTTCTTTCAGGCGAGGGCGCCGACGAGATATTCGGTGGATATAATGTTTACAGCGACCCAAACGGCACAGTTTACGATAAATTACCAAGAACGATAAAAAGAGGTTTCGGTAAGGTAGCTGCAAAACTTCCAGCAAAAAGAGGAGTTAATTTCTTTGTACGAAAAGGCAAGGATGTTGAGGAGCGTTTTATAGGTAATGCTTATATGTTTACTCCTGATGAGAGAAAATCACTTCTTAAAATTAATACGAATGCTCCTGAGCCTACGGTGATAACTAAACCTTTCTATGATAATGTTAAAGACAAAGACGACGTTACAAAAATGCAGTATCTTGATCTGCATCTGTGGATGGCTGGCGATATACTGCTTAAAGCCGATAAAATGAGTATGGCAAATTCTCTTGAGCTGAGAGTCCCCTTCCTTGATAAAGAAGTCATGGCTCTAGCTGAAAAAATACCTACGAAATACAGAGTCACACACGAAAAAGGCACTGATGAAACAAAATATATAACTAAATATGCCATGAGACTTGCTGCAAAGAAGGACACTCCAGAGCAGACAGCAAAAACAGCAGCAAAAAAGAAGCTCGGCTTCCCGGTTCCCATAAGGGTATGGCTAAAGGAAGAAAAATACTATAATGTAGTAAAGAGCTGTTTTGAGAGCGAAAATTCAAAGAAATTCTTCAACACCGCTCCCCTGCTCAAGTTGCTTTACGATCACCGCGACGGCAAAGCAGACAACAGCAGAAAAATCTGGACAGTTTTCATATTCCTTATATGGTATAAAGTGTATTTTGAAAACGACGGAAAATATTGATTTACAGGAGATATTATGGCAAGTATAGTTACGTATAAATACATTAAACAGAATCCTGATATCATGGAATATATCAGGCGGGCAGATCAAGCGCTTGAAGCTCTCGGATATACAGAACATTCCTTTCCACATGTAGAGCGTGTTGCTCATACATCCGCGATGATTCTGGAAGGTTTAGGATTTGACGAGCGCACTGTTGAACTCGCACGTATTGCTTCGATAATGCACGATATCGGCAACGTCATAAATAGAGTTGATCACGCTCAAAGCGGAGCTGTTATGGCTTTCAGGCTTCTTGACTGTCTCAGTATGCCAGCGGACGAGATATGTTCCATAATTTCCGCTATAGGAAATCACGATGAGGGAACAGGTCAGCCTCTTGACGCTATATCAGCTGCCATGATAATCGGTGACAAGACCGATGTTCGAAGGAGCCGTGTCCGGAATACAGATCTTCTTACCTTTGATATACACGATCGCGTAAACTATGCAGTTGAAAAATCCAATGTTAGATTCAATGAAGATAAGTCATCTATAATACTTGAACTACAGATAGATACAGAAATATCTTCTGTGCTTGAATATTTTGAGATATTTATGAAACGTATGCTGCTTTGCAGAAGGGCTTCCGAATATCTCGGAGTTCAGTTCGAAATGATAATAAACGGTAGTAAGATACTGTAAACCGTACCGGAGGTCAAATAATATGTTTTCAGAATATCAGCACCTTATAGACTTGAATGATTATCCTGTTGCTTGGTGGAAAAAAGTGGTCGAGCTTGGTGAAGAGATATACATATCACCTGAAAAGTTTGCTCATGCTTGTGACGGAAAGATAATGGCTACTCTTTTCTATGAGCCTTCTACAAGAACTCAAATGTCATTTCAGACCGCTATGATACGTCTTGGTGGACAGATAATCGGATTCGACAATCCTGCCAATTCTTCCGTTTCCAAAGGTGAGACGATAAAGGATACTACAAAGATAGTTAGCAATTATTCAGATGTACTTGTTATTCGTCACCCTATCGCAGGTGCTGCAAAAGCAGCCTCTCTAACAGCCGACTGCTCTGTTATAAATGCAGGCGACGGTGGTCATCTTCATCCCACTCAAACTCTGACTGACCTTCTTACGCTGAAAATCGAGAAAAAAAGGCTGTCTGGACTTACTGTGGGAATGTGTGGCGACCTTCTAAACGGAAGAACTGTACACTCACTTTGTAAGGCACTAAGTATGTTCCCCGACAATAAGTTCGTATTCATATCTACTAATGAGCTTGGTATGCCTGCATACATAAAGGATATCATAAAAGCCAACGGAAGCAGCTACAAGGAGATCCATACCCTTGAAGAAGCAATAGGCAACCTTGATGTGCTTTATATGACAAGAATACAGCAGGAACGGTTCGCGAATGAAGAAGAGTATCTTGCTCAGAAAAACACTTACGTTCTCGACAAGAAAAAAATGCTAAGTGCAAGAAAAGATATGATCGTTATGCACCCTCTACCACGTGTGGATGAAATAACCGTAGAGGTCGATGATGATGAAAGAGCTATGTACTTCAGGCAAGCAAAGTATGGTATGTATGTACGAATGGCGCTTATAATGACTATCCTGAAGGAAAAGAAAGGTTCTGAAACACTTAAAGGCAGAGTCTTCGGAGGCGTAAAGTGCTCTAATCCAAAATGTATCACAAATCACGAGGAATATCTACCTAAGAGCTTCCGTTCAAGCGGCGATGAAACTCTTCTTGAATGTGAATACTGTGATGAAAGAAAGCTTATATAGAACAAAAAGGGACTGTAAAAAAACTCAGTCCC
>NZ_JAGCFH010000234.1 GCF_017650195.1 Ruminococcus sp.
AGGCTTTTCGAGAGTGGCTCCCGAAAATACCATACCTGCCTTCAAGGCGGCTATGGACTGCGGAGCAGACTACATAGAACTTGACGTTCAGCTTACGGCTGATGATCAATTGGTGGTTATACACGACGACAAGCTTGACCGTACCACCAACGGTAGAGGACTTGTTATAAATCGCACATACGAACAGATTAAAGAGCTGTCCGCAGGTTCGTGGTTTGGCAGCGACGGTGAGTTCAACGATGCTGAGATACCGCTGTTCAGGGACGTACTCGAATTGGTGGGCAAGGACATAATGCTGAATATCGAGATAAAGAAATCCGGAGATCCAAAAAAGACGGCTGAGAAGGCTGTGGAGCTTATAGAGGAGTACGGCATAGTCAATTCCTGCTATGTAACCTCCTTCTCGTATCCAGCGCTGAAAAAGGTGAAGCAGCTCAATTCAAAGATAAAAACGGCGTTTATTGCAAACCTTGCAACTGCGACTTCTTATGCTCAGCTGCCCTATATAGATGCGGTGAGTATGAACTACCTTTTTGTCAATCAGAGTGTTGTAAACTCCGCTCATCATCACGGAAAGCGCATATTCGTGTGGACTGTTGACAGACAGAGTGAGATGCAGAAGATGATAGCTCTGGGTGTTGACAATATTATCACAGACCGTCCTGATAAGGCGCTGGAGATAGTAAACTCAAAAAAGGTAGGCGATACGGTACTGACCGTGCTGAAATATATTTTCGGAAGCTGACCGTTAATGGGAAGCATATAGTGATATACAGAATTATGACAGGTCCGTATATGACATTCAAAGAAAAACCGGAGGAAAAAACAATGGATAAGGTGAAAAAGGCTGATGCGGCTGCTGTGGAAAATGAAAGTAAAGCATTAGCTCAAGCGGCAGAAAAACCATATTTTGCCGGCATAGACATAGTAAAGATACTTGCACTGATACTTGTGGTGTGCATACACTTCTATTTATACAACGGCTTTTATTACTTTTCAATTACAAACTCGTCGGCGATAGGTCCCATAGCGTTTAGGTGGGTGGCATACTCCTGTGTGCCGCTGTTCATGATATCGACCGGATATCTTATGAAGAACAAGACGTTTAGCGCAAAGTTCTACGCTGGTTTGATAAGGATAATCGCTATATACGTCATCATAAGCATTATATGTATAAAATTTAAGGAGCACCACTTCCATGAGGTGTTCACGCCTTGGAAGATCCTGAAGGGCTATCTTGAGTTTAACAATGCGCAATATGGCTGGTACATCAACTACTATATTGCTATATTTCTTATCATACCTTTCCTTAATCTTGCAATAAACGGTTGTAAGACAAGCTGGCAGAAGTTCTTCCTTGTGGCAGCAACCGTCTTTATCACGATATTTGCAAGATCCTTCTATCTTGGCTTCAATCAGAACGACCAGATAAAGGCAGTACCGGACTATCTCGAAGGAGCGTGGCCTATAGCATACTACCTTACGGGTGCTTTCATACGTGACTGCCATCCGAAGAGAAATGTGCGCAACAAGCTGATGATACTTGCGGCGTTCGCACTGTCTCTGAGCTTCCTGACATACAGTAGCTATAAGCATACACTTTCAAACGATGTGAATGACAACTTCTTCCTTTCACGTCACTTCAATCAGTACGGAGCATATCCGGTGTACGCTGTAGCAGTATGCATATTCCTGATGCTGTTTGATATCACAACAAAGAACAAAGGTGTAAAGTTCGTGCTACGTCAGTTGTCCGGGCTCACTCTAGGAACATACCTCATTTCTTATATATTTGACAACATGTTCTACAATGGTTGGAGACTCTCCGAGAATTCGACGCACCATGAAGGCTTTAACCAGAAATACATCGAAGTAGGCGATCGCTTCGCCCACTGGTACGAGATAATACCTAAAGTGTTTATCTGCTCGCTAATCTGTGGTTTCCTGATACATAAGCTCTACGATCTGTGCACCTTTCTTGTAAAGAAGGTGGCAGCAATTCTGAAAAGCAAAACGAGTGGCGAAGCTACGAAAACAAAGAAATAACCTGTTTTACAGCCTAAATTCATTTTTCTTCGGCTATATGCCGGAGAGAAATGTATATTTAGTTAAAATATGCATTTCGTTCATTAAAAATTTACAATTACAATTTCTGCAAATTGTTGATTTGTCCCAATATATATGATATAATAGTCTACGTTGAGTGCGCCGTGAGCGCACTGACTGCAGAAGATATGCGTTGAAACGGAAGGTTGCTGCCGGTATGGCAGGTAATTTTCGTGGAGTATGTCCGATTTTAAACCGGGCGAATGGGATATCGAACACAGTTTGTGGTTATTTTTCACGCAGCTTGCGTATGCGTGGATTATGCTCTTTTGTGCTCATATTTTGTTAAGATCGCTCGGAAAACGTCTGTTTTTCGAGTTTTTTTATGAGATGAAGCATGAAACACACGGAAACGTGTGATATTCCAATCTGCGTCCCCGTAATCATTTTCAAGGAGGCGAAAATAATGGCAGTCAACGAAAAGATCAGATTCAAGATCAAGGGTTACGATCACGCTACTGTTGATATTGCAGCAGCTAAGATCGTTGAAGCAGCTAAGAGAAGCGGTGCAAGAGTTTCAGGACCTATCCCGCTCCCTACAGACAAGGAGATCGTTACTATCCTCCGTGCTGTACACAAGTACAAGGATAGCCGTGAGCAGTTCGAGATGAGAACTCACAAGAGACTCG
>NZ_JAGCFH010000235.1 GCF_017650195.1 Ruminococcus sp.
AAAATAACTGCTTGTGTAGCACAGCTGGTAGTGCAGCTCATTCGTAATGGGCAAGTCTTACCCCTAAAATTTAAAAAATGCTAGTGTGGCTCAGTAGGTAGAGCAGCTCACTCGTAATGAGCAGGTCGCCCGTTCGAATCGGGTCACTAGCTCTCATAAATCTCGTAACTACGTAGTTTAACGACTGCGTAGTTATTTTTTTGTATTTCAGAATAAAGTCCAAATTGAAATTGGACTTTATTTTTACAGAGTATTTTAAAAAACTCCTCATGAAAAAATATATAGAAAAAGAAAGTCGTGGACATTATTTGGACATTATTATAAAGTCCAGGGAAATCTGAATATCAAAAGCATAACAGTTGAGCAGTACATTCAAAAGTCCATGTATGGTGATTATAAAAAAGAACAACCTATAATCTGAGCGATTACAAGTTGTTCTGTGATTTTTATTGTGCATTATGCCATTTTCATTTTTGACAGGATTGCATTGTCAAGTTTCTGCGTGATAAGTAGTGCATTAGAAAGATCAACTTGGCCGTCACAATTAGTGTCACCTTTGACCTGACTTTACTCAGCTGTAGAGGTAATATTACTTGTGTTGTCAGGAATTAAAGTCATAAGGTCAGTTGATACAACAACCCTTTCTTATTGAAACTCTATAAAAAACACAAGATCGTTAATGGTTTTTATCATCTGCCGTAACGTTCACTTAAATAGAGTGACGCTCGGTTCTGTATTTTCTTCGCACAACTCTCGGCAGAACATTCAAAATTGAAGAAAGGCAATGTCTCCTCATATATGATCTGTTCTATAGTATTATCATAACGTATAACTTCTGAATTCTTTATCAAATTTTTGTAGTAATCACACTCCTCCTGCGTGAAAGGTTTGAGCTTAACTTTACCTTTATTCTCGAATTTTCTTCCGTTCCATTCATTGACTAGTATCTCCCAGTCCTGCCTTATCATATCGCCTTTGAGATAATGCCCGTTTTCATCCTGAGGAAATGCAAGCAAACCGTCAACAGACATTTGAGCTCTTTCATCAAAAATACTTTCGATAACAGGGAAGCAGTAAAAGTTGTTTGGATCATTATAATACTGGTCAGAGAGCATATAACGCAGGAAGCTCCATGCACCTTCCTTATTTGGTGAATTAGCAACTATACCTAGACAAGTTGCTAGATTGATAAAAGAACCGTTTCTCTTGCCGTTATATGGATATCCAACTAGCACACATTCGTTATCATAGTAGTATCTAACTTTTTCGTAAAGCGTGCCAAACCAAAAACAGTTCCCTCTTTCAAATTCGATAAAGGTTTTGCCTTTAAGAACATCTAACTTATGGTCGTCAGAATATAAAAAACTACCTGACAGATTATTGTATTCATCCCACGTTAATCCTATCTTATTGTCATTGAAGAAGTTCAGCATCTTTATGAATTCAGGTGAATCAAACGAGCATTCTGCTTTGTCATAGTCAATGAAATAATAATTCATTACTGACTCAGTAAAATACATTTCACGAGGGTTGACGTCCTCATTTGAACTGAAAAAGTACATTCCCTCAGGCAATGCATTGTAAGCTTCTATCATATCGTCAAAGCTCCAGTTCTCGCGTACACCAGGATAACCTGATTTTGCAGTCACAGTTTGATAATTGAAAAAAGTCGGGGTTATCATTATCATTTTTCCATCGCGCTCAAGAGCCTTGCGGACATTTGGAATGAAATCCTCACGCTTGAGATCTGGCTCCTTGTCAATGAAGTTGTAGAGGTCAAAGAACACCTCAGAATTAAACGAATCCACCGTAAACTCAGGGTCAAACGGAATAATATCCGGACCGTTTCCGCTGACAATGTCAAGCCTGAGTTGGTCATAGTCACGTTCGCGCTTATCTTCATTCCAGTAATTCTTGTACTCGATGCGATAGTTCTCATTCTCGGTGTTGAACTTCTTTATTACTTCGTCGTACTGTCCGAGACTATAATTTTGAGTAAAGCAAGCAAGAGTTACGACCTGCTTTGATTTTAGCCTGGAGATATCCTGAGACGTCAGCAACATGAGTTTAGATTGAAAATCACCGTACTGTATGGCTGCAAATTCGTTCTCTGCCGTCATCGCGAACGAATGAATGGAGTAGAACTCGATACCACCTTCAATATTTGTAGTTATCTCATTCCATTTACCGTCCTTTAGCCCGAAAAGACTCTTTCCGAGATTTGCAATTAGCATATAATCATCGAAACCTGCACACATCGAATATGCGGATGAGTCAAGCATACTGCACTCAGTTTTGTCCACAAGCTCAATGCCGTCAATATGCGCAGTGTATGTCTTTTCATGTGAGCCATAAACGATCGTAAGAACTCCGTCCTTATCTAATGACGCTCCAATGTACATAGCCTCATCAAGCTTTACTTTACCGAGCACCTTGTCATCTGAAGTAGATATGGCAGTTAGCTCGCGATCACCATGGATACTCTGGTCAATGATGACACTGTTTTCACCCGCAATTAAGGTAGCATAGCTATCATCAACTAACAGTTCACCGCAGTTTATCGTTTTTTCAAGAGCGTTACTACTGTCGTAGATATAGATATATGTAGTGCAGTCGTGCACTGTTAATATAGCCTTTTTGCCCATTTTAAGCAATACAGCACACTTGACCTTTTCACCTTCCTGCGGTATGAAACGAAGCTCATCATAGTCAGAAAAGGTATGATCAGTCAGATAGCCAGAATAGCTTTCATCCTCGCGGATGCCAAACACGAAAATCTTTCCACTTGTAGGGTCGCGACTAAGATTAGTGATGTTCTTGAAGTCTTCTGACATCGATATATCTACCGCTTTGAGCGATAACTTATCTAACGAAGTTTTAACTGGCAATACGCTTTCGTTCTTGCTAAATGAACACGCGGTCTCAGCACCGCATATCATTGCTGTAGCGCAAAAATTAGCTATTTTCTTTATCATGGTTAGACCTAGACCTCCTTATAAGGGCTCATACATGATTTATCATATATATGGTATTCACCAAAAATATGATAATTCATATATCTGTAATTTAATCTTTTCTTATGAAACGTCTTCTTCATTGTAATCATAGTTTTTGAACATATAGTATTCATCAGTATTTTTGAGTCTTACTGCGACTGCTTTTTCTGATGGTACATTCTTTATTTCGTAAACCTCCATTGTATCTATTAAAGTGAAATTATTGTCAACGTAGATATTCACCGAACTGTTGCGGATAAAGCTTCCTATACTGTTTACAGGTATACCTCTCTGTGTGACGCCTACAGTAGTTGAAGTTTCGGCTGTCTCTTTGTCATACCTTATATTATCAAGTCTCACACTCACAGGGCGTGAAAGAAACATTTCCTGCATACTTAAGGATACAGGACCTTCAGGCTGAGTAAATATTGCTTTTTCCGTTGTAGTAGTAATAGATACATTACAGGCACTGGTTGTGAAAAACGTAACCGGTGCAACGCAGGCTGATGTTTTTAAAGTAGTAACAGGACTGACGTTCAATGAAGTTGTTGTAGGATTCCAAGATTCGATACTCTCTTCTATATGTCCGTCTGTTGTGGTTATGATGATACTTTCCTCTGCGTCTGTCGTAATTTTTGAAGTCATCACATTTGTGGTGGCAATGGTATAAACGGTGGTTTGTGTCCTTTTTTCAGAAGTCAGAGCATCAGTTCTTAAGGGTTCAGTGTAGCTGACAGCCGTAGTTTTTACGGCTAATGTCCCTATAGCTGAGCTTTTCACTGTAACAGCCGTTGTTTCTGTGGCTTTTACGGTGGTTTTTGAAGTTGATATTGCATTTGTTGTCTTAGCAGAGGTTGTATTTTCGGTAGCTGTTTCAGCAGCGGTAGTGGAAGTAGTTATAAAGATATCAACGTCCTTGAAGTTGTTGTTTAACTTTAATGACGGAAACAGCTTCCACGCACCTATGCAGACTATAAGTACAGCACACATTCCCGATGCTGCATAGGTAATATGACGTATTTTAGCGGCTTTTTTCTGACGCTGTTCTAATATCTTATCGCCATTTTCAATTATTCTGTCGGCGATCTTCAAGGTCATTTTGTCATATTCCCTCATATCTGAAGCCCTCCTTTTCCAAAATATTCCGCAAAGACTCCTTCGAACGATAGAGAAGATTTCTTATTTGTCTCTCTGATTTCCCCATTATCTTAGCCGTTTCAGTGTTGCTGAAATTCTCGAAATATATAAGATACAGTACCTGCCTGTAATCATCGTTCAGCTTTTCCAACGCTCTCAGGAGATGTTTCTTCTCCTCGTTTTTGATATAATTCCGTTCTATATCCTCTTTGTCAGCAAGGTCGTAAAAGTCATCAACAGGTACTTTTTCAAGCTTTGATGCTTTTCGGAGATGATCTATAGCTGTATTTCTTCCTATAGAATAGAGCCATGATCTGAACGATGACTTACCGGAGAATTTAGGTTTATCCACATAGAGCTTCAACAGAGTTTCCTCTGCAATTTCCTCAGCAAGACAGAAATCGCCTGTAATACTGCTAAGGAACATAACAAGCCCTTTGCGATAGTCCTCTATTATATCAATAAGAGCATTCTTATCACCTTCAAGGAAACGGCGGTAGCTACTTGCACCGTTATCCATATTAAACTCCTTTCGCAGTCGCATTTTCTGCTCCCGTTTTGGTTTAGTGATATGTCTCTTCATATATAAGTCGTAAAAAACATTGAAATGTCTC
>NZ_JAGCFH010000236.1 GCF_017650195.1 Ruminococcus sp.
AGGTCATCCTTATAGAAGAAGCCCTTGTCTGCAACATACTGCCAGTTTGTTGCATAAGCGGGATTGAGGTTGATGTCGATGTCAATAGTTCCGCCGCTTGCAGCATCCTTTGCAACGATCTTCGGAGCAGCGTCAGCAACCTTTGTATAATCAAGAGTAGCGTCGATAACGCTCTTCTGTACTGTTGCGAGCTTGAGACCGCTGATTGAGGCAACAGTGCCGTCGTCATTATATGTAACAGCGATGTCCTTAATGTAAGGAGTCGTTGCGCCTTCAGCAGTTGTTTCGGTCTCGAATGCGTAATACTTATCATCTGCGGCAGTAGCGCCCTTTACGTACAGATAGCCTGAATATTTATAAGATTCAGCACCTGCAGCATTTACAGTCACATTTCTGCGGAAGATATAAACGCCTGATTTAGTGGGAGTGAACTGATTTGCACCGCTGTAATCAGGAGTAGCGCCCTCGGCATCGTCGCCTGATCTCTCGGAGAACTCATCTGTAGGTTTAACAGCACCGTTCGCCCAAATGAGCGTGCCGCCAGCCTGAAGAGTTGTTACCTCATTAGCAATACCGCCCTGAGCATTAGCTTCACTGCCTGCTGTATTGTTCTGAGCAACAGGTGCTACAGCATTTTTAGAGAGCTCAAGAGCATATATTTTAGTAGTATCATTAACAGCATCATAATTTGCAGCAGTAGTGATACCTTCCGGAAGAGCAGTTGCAGCACCTGTAACAGCTGTTCCAGCAGCAGCTCTAACAAGAGAAAGCTTTCCGCTGAGCTGAACGCCTACCAATGCGTCAACATTACCAGTATTTACGATAGATACGTCCTTGTTGACAGTCTGTCCGGGGACCCATTCATACGGAGGCTGGAAGTCCTCGACGATGCTGGTATTATACTCAGCCTTGGCCGAAAGACGGTTGGTAACCTCATCCTTGCTTGTGAACCACGCAAAGGTCGATCCTGCGACAGTAACGCCTGCGACAGCTAAAGCGCCAACAAGAATTCTGCGATCCTTCTTATTGTTTTTTCTCATAAAATCACTCCTTTATATTCTCTGAGGTTTCCTTTTCTGGGATTGTCCCCTGATTATTTTTGGAAATCTCACCTATATCTTCAACAGCATTGCTTTCTCCCTCGCTCCTATCAAAATAGAGTTGCATAAGGTAGAAGAATACTGCAATCAGAACAATTATCGGTATTATGAAATACCATCTTAGCTGTATGAAACGAATAATGTAGCCGAGAAACGGCACATGGAACTTTACTACGCCGATGACGCGCTTTTCGTCGATAAGGAACGAGTCCTCGGCATCATTGGCGTCGCCCTTTGTCCGGAAGCATGTAACGCCGGTTCCCTGATAATCTTCTAATTTCTGTGTGACACGGTGGGTCAAATAAGCCTCGCTGTCCTCTGATGGGTTGAAAGTAATGATGTCATTCTCACTGATATCATTTGCCCCGCAAAGCTTAACGAAGACCATATCCCCCGGACTGTATACAGGCTCCATTGAGGGAGTCAGTACAGTGTAATAGCGGAATCCGAACAGTGATTTGCTTGGGTTCTTGCTTGAGGCAAACAGCAACGCACCGATAATAATAGCGGCAGCCAGTATGTAAACCATGACAGAGCGAACGATTGAAAACACCTTATATCCAGCGCTTTCGGGTAAAGTCGACTGTTCAGTTTGTTCATTTTTCATCTCTATAATTACCACCGCCATTCTCACTCGAGGACTATTATTCAACATCGACTTATATTTTAACACTATTTTTACGAATTGTCAACACTTTTTTCACCGTAATACTACCATTCTGAGCAATTTTAGTGCTTTCATCCTTCAATCCGCAGAGTGCCAACCGTTCTATTGAATCAATGAACTCTTTGCCTGTATATGCTTCTGTACTAACGGAATTAGCAAAAACATCATAGCCTAATGCTGATAATTGTTTATTTTAGCCCAAATTGTATACTGAAATGGTACCAATTTTACCATGAGACTGGTGGAATCTAAGAAGATCAGGAATAATGATATTTCCAACCGCATCTCATTATAAACCGATATATACTTATTATAATGCTCCCGCTGTTTTCGCCCCTTGGTGTTTTAGGCAACTGCCAAATTTTAGCATAATATGAACAACTAATCGAAACAAGCACTTCAAGGTTGTCCCGTGCGATTTTCAAGCTCGATGTTGAAGTCGGTGCGCAGACGCATATGCTTGCGGCAATAAATGATATCGAGGACAGCACGCTCTTCAAGCTCCGTGAAATGGTAACAGACGAGGTGCGCCGCATAAATGGTATCATAAACTTTAAGAGCGCTGTCAGATATCAGCGCAGTGAGGAAGATCAAAATTGACAAACACATCAGAATTGAAAAAGGAGGGACGAAAATGCTTCATACGCTTCAAAAAAAATTGCCTGTCCATATCATTCAGACAAGCAATGCTCCAATAGAATATAGCGGAGGCGATGTCTATTTTGGAAATAACCAGAAGCAGTCACAGCTCGGAAATATCGAACGTGATGACCGAACGCGGCGTGATAACAATTGAAAACCTCACTCCCGATGGGACAAATAACGAAGTCGTAAAAGCAGCGGAAAACGAGTTATACAATATCTTTTCCAAGTACAAAATAGAGCTGGACAAAAGCCGGTAAATGTGGTATACTGTTGGCTGCGGAGAGTTTTCCGCAGCCGGCAGCTCTGAAAGGAGCTGATCACTATAATAGCGATATATGCAAGGCAGTCTGTTGACCGTGCAGACAGTATATCTATCGAGCAGCAGATAGAGCTCTGCCAATACGAAACAAGAGGTGAACCGTTCAAGGAATACACCGATAAGGGTTACAGCGGAAAGGACACGAACCGTCCGCAGTTCACACAGATGATGAGCGACATAAGAGACGGATTTATCCACGCGGTAGTTGTCTACAAGCTCGACCGCATAAGCCGTTCGATTCTCGACTTCTCGAACATGATGGAGGTCTTCAGCAGGTACAACGTGCAGTTCATTTCGGCGACGGAGAAGTTCGACACATCCTCGCCTATGGGCAACGCCATGCTGAACATCTGCATCGTCTTTGCTCAGCTTGAACGCGAAACGATACAGAAGCGAGTCGCCGATGCTTACTATTCGCGTAGCCAGAAAAGCTTTTTCATGGGCGGACCTATCCCCTACGGATTCAGAAAAGTCCCGACAGTCATCGACGGCATACACACCTCGATGTACGAGCCTGTCCCCAACGAAGCAGAAGTCGTGAAGCTGATTTTCAATATGTACTCTCAGCCGAACACCTCCTACGGCGACGTGATAGACCGTCTGAACGAACTCGGGATAAAAAAGCGCGGCGGAAACTGGGCTCGTCCGCGGATAAGGGAAATACTCGTCAATCCGATATACGTCAGAGCTGACCTCGACGTCTACAACTTCTTCAACGAAAACGGTGCAGAGATAGCTAACCCGCCTGCCGATTTCATCGGCGAGAATGGCTGTTACAGCTACAAGAGCAAGAACGAAAAGAAGAAGAACTCCACGACTGTCGAGGGCAATCAGATAGTCCTCGCACCGCACAAGGGCATAGTTGATTCCGCAGTATGGCTGAAATGCCGCATGAAATGTATGTCAAAGAAGCAGATGATACCCTCGCAGAAGGCGAAAAACTCATGGCTCAGCGGAAAGATAAAATGCGGCGAGTGCGGATACGCGCTCTTGGCGAAAAGCTTCAGCGGACGCCCTCACCGCTATCTGCTCTGCTCGAACAAGCTGAATTCCAAAGCCTGTGTCGGAGCGGGGACGCTCTATACAGAGGAAGTCGAGCAGCTCGTTTACAGCGAGCTGCAAAAGAAGCTCGCACAATTCCGCACTCTCTCGCCCTCAAAAAACGAAATGCCATGTACAGAGCAGAACGAACTTGAGATCGAACTCGCGGAGATAGACAACGAGATAAAAACTCTACTTGAAAAGTTGAGGAACTCGGACAACGCTCTATTTCGCTACATAAACGAGCGCATAAACACTCTCGACAAGCGCAAAGCCGATATAGGTGAGCGTATCCGTGAACTCAGTCAGAAAAAGGACATCCCCGCTGACGAGATAGACCTTCACCTTAAAATATGGGACGAGCTGAGCTTCGACGACAAGCGTCAGGTCGCAGATACGCTCATCAGAGTCGTACACGCGACAGACCAGAAAATAGCCATACAATGGCGGTTTTAGCTTCCGCTTGAACGCCGAGGCGAAGCACTCAGGATAACACAGGATAAGCTCAATGAGAAGAATTTCTACGCATGTAATCCATCATTTGATAAAGCTTGTACAAAATAATTAATTCCTTAACCCCAAGGTAAATCTTTCGTCTGATGTACCTTGGGGGTACTTTTTTCTGTCAGCAAAAAAGTGCCTGAAAACTTGTATAATCTTCAGACACTCTATTTTACTATAAATTTTGCATGTATACTTTTTTCAGTTCAACCTGCTATGCTGGTCAGCTTCTTTTCTTCATATCTCAACATAATCTTTTTCATAACTAATACAGAAAAAATACCTATTGCGATTCCAAGAATCATTCCTGCTAAGACATCTGACGGGAAATGAACATATAAATACATTCTTGAAAAAGCTATTGCAAAAGCAATCAGAAATGCCGGTATACCAAAACGTTTATCATAACTAATTATAATCACAGCTGCAAGGAAACCAAAAAGCGTATGTCCGGAAGGGAATGAATAATCTCTGGGAATTGCGATAAGCATTTCAATATCATCATTTATCCAGCACGGCCGGCTTCGGGCTATTAGATTCTTCATAATAACATTTACAGCCAAAAAACTGAAAACCAAGCCAAAAGAAAGTGTTATTCCGCACTTTCTATGCTTCTTTATCATCAAGAAAACTACGGAAACAACTATCCATAGGAGGCCAAGGTTTCCAAGAAAAGTTACTTTTGGCATAATAAAGTCCATTACTTCATTTCTACAATTCTGCTGTATCCAGTCCAGAATCTTAAAATCAAGCTCATTTATCATAATAACTCTCTATTGCCCCCAATCCTCTTTTCGTCTACATTACTTTTAAAATTATATCATATTGTTATAATATAGTCAATCTCTTTTATACTATATATCTCTTTTTTCTCCAATTTCTCTTATTTTTTTGTTTTCTGACCTGTTTGCAAAAAACTGGGGTACTTATACAAGTACCCCAGCAAATTCTTTTAGTTTACTATACATGTTACCGGTTCTGCTTCATCAATTTCAGTAGCATCTTCATCATCTGTTGAAATGTTCTCTGTGATATCAGCAGGTTCTGTCTCTGTTGAAACAATAACCTCATCATCTGCTTCAGCTGTTATTGCATTATTATCATCTACAGAGATCTCATCAGGCGCAATTGCTATTGCATCCTCCTGTAAATCATCAGATTCCTGAACAACTTCAGACTTAAGCATCATAGCAGCACTGCGGCTCTTATTATTCTCAATTTCCTTGATCATAGCATTCACGCATCTTGCATAAGCCTTTGCGCCTTCCTCATTCGGATGGATCGAATATGCGCTTGCGATACCATTCTGTTCCAGATCTTCAGATTGCTTAGTAAGTATTATTTTATTGATCCATGCATTATCAGAATATGCCTGATGTCCTCCGTCCTTGTCAAACTCTTTTTCAACATCGACAAAATAGATATTCATGCCCTGATCTTTGCATTCATCAACAATACTCTTAATGCTGTTATTGAACTTTGTGACATTTTCATTTACGATAGTAGCTTCCTTCTCACTGATAAGCGCACCCTTACCAGTTTTATCAAGAAGCTTAGGATAACCAGCTACTATTATATTTGCCTGAGAGCCTGCAGAGGACTGTATGCCTGTATATACATCCTTAATATTTGACCTCGTCGTATCAAATTCAGCCCATATACTGTCCATTTGTTTTTCAAGCTTAAGCTTGCCGCTGCCAAAATGAAGATATGTACTTCCTGTAGCACAGGTGGTAATGATATCAGCAAATCCGACATCGTTTCCACCAACAGTAAGCGTTACATAATCAACATCCCCGTCTACTTTGTTGAAAACATCCAGCTGTTTGGGAAGGTAATATGTTGTCTTAAGGGTCTTGAACAATGATATTCTCTTATATGTATCTTTTCTCTGCTTCTCCTTGCTGAAATGCTTTGTTTCTGCTCCGGATACAGCACCGAAATACCACTTGCATTCTGATGAGTTTGTTTCTTTGACATTGTAATCTCTCATCTTGCCGCTGACTTCAGGAATTTCAAGCAGACCCGGCCAGCTCTTGGTTGATCTGTGTGCAAGCCAGTCTTCATCATAGATTTTTTTCTCCCAAGCCTGATCCTGGCCATAAAATGCCGGTATACCTTC
>NZ_JAGCFH010000237.1 GCF_017650195.1 Ruminococcus sp.
ACAACATCTACAACAACAACTACTACCACAACAACAACTACTACCACAACAACAACTACTACAACTACCACCACTACTACCACAACTACCCCGACTACAACTACTGTTACAAGCACAGATCAGAAGGGCAATGAGATAACTCTCACCACCTCTACGACAACTGTAACAGGTGATAGTAGCAGCCGTACAAGAACTACAACATCTACTACAGATACTACTACAACAACTACCACAACCACTACTACAACCACCACCACTACAGGTCTCGAAACTTCCACAACTACAACATCAGATACAACAACTACTACCACCACAACAACTACTACGACCACAACTACAAAGAAGATCACAACAACTACAAAGAAGTCTACAACAAATTCTCCGAATACGGGCGCTAAACACGCTAGCGCAGCATTCGCAGTGATTGCTATTGCTGCTGCGGCAGCTTTTGCGGCTCGTTCAAGGAAGCACGATGAAGACTGATAAATTGAGAGGTTGATCTCTTATCTAAGACGGCAGCTGGGCAGAAATGTCCTGCTGCCGACTTTTTTTGAAAAAATACTTGTATTCGGGAAAAAAATCTGATATAATAATACTGCATTATGATATTCAGGAGGTGCATTATGAGTTCTGACCCTTATGGGAATAATTTGAATAGTATTCCACGCTTCGGCAGACGATAATGCTCTCGTCCTCTAGCCGAAGTGAATTTCGGCGAAAGGAGCAAGCTGTGCCGTAATTTTTACGGTCGGCGGACAATATGATAAGCTTTTACAATTATATCAATGGCGTGCTGACACAGTGCGACGCTCCTGCTGCTGGTTGCTGGATCTCAGTTGTTGATCCTACTCCGCAGGAGGTCAAGGAGCTGATTGAGGACTACGGTCTCGACAGCGGCTTCGTAAAGTCGTCCATAGATGAAGAGGAGTCGTCCCGTATCGAAAGAGAAGACGATCAGACCCTTGTCATCATAGATACGCCTGTGTCCACTATCGACGATGATAAGACCAAAAACTTCTATACCCTCCCTATGGGTATTATCGTGACCTCAGAGTACGTCTTCACAATATCAATACGTGAGACACAGATACTCAATGAGGCTGTAAGAGGAGGTATACGCAACCTCCGCCCCGATTTCAAGACAAGATTTGTGCTTCAGCTGCTGCTGAGGATATCCGCTCTGTTTCTTACCTACCTGAAACAGATAGACAAGATATCATCGGCTGCCGAGCAGGAGCTCCATGATGCCATGAAGAACGAGCTTCTCATGCAGCTTCTTGCTCTTGAGAAATCTCTTGTATACTTCTCCACTTCACTGAAAGCCAATGAGGCAACTATCGAGAAGATATTCCGTGGAAGAGTCATAAAGCTCTACGACGAGGATCAGGATCTCCTTGAGGACGTTCTCATAGAGATGAAACAGGCAATAGAGATGGCGAGCATCTACTCAGGGATCCTTTCCAGTATGATGGATGGTTTCTCTTCCATAATCTCAAATAACCAGAATATTGTTATGTGGCGTTTGACTATCGTCACTATCATACTTCAGATACCGAATATCATGTTTGCGTTTTACGGTATCAATACAAACGATATACCATTCAACTATACGTGGGTAGCACTTTCGCTGACCGCATTTCTAACGGGAATAACGGCATTTGCATTGCTGAAATGGAAAAAGAAATAGCTTTTAAACAGTGCCTGAGGGTGCTGTTTTTTTGCTCCTATAAGCAGAACGGGCACTTTTTCAACGGAACATTGAATATTAAAAAGATACACCTGAAGTGGACTTCCTGAATATGCTTTGTGAACTTCCTGGTGCTACGAAACCTTCAAAATGGAGGCTGATGACTTCAAGATATTAGCAAATTTTGGATTTACAAACCCCAATCAATGTGGTATAATAACAGTGTATACATTTTTATGTAAAGGACGGGTTTATCATGTCTAAGAATTACGATGTTATCATAGCAGGCTGCGGAGCCGCAGGTCTCTATGCGGCTATCAACCTCCCAAAGGAGCTCAATATACTTATATTATGCAAGCGTGATCTTCCGCTTTGCAATTCCTCACTGGCACAGGGCGGTATAGCCGGAGTATACGACTCTCCCTCCGACAATATCCAGTACCACCAGAACGATACCCTAATAGCAGGTAGCTTCAAGAACAACGTGGAGGCTGTCCACACCCTCGTGAGCGAGGCGGCTCAGGATATCGAGCATATCATCAAGCTTGGAGTCGAGTTTGACAAGAATCCCGACGGCACCTATCACCGAACTCTTGAGGGAGGTCACAGTCATCACCGTATCTTCCACCATGCTGACGCCACGGGCAAGGAGATAACCACAACTCTCCTTGAAAACGTGCGTACTCTCAGCAATGTAACCATAATGGAGAATACCATGATGTGTGCGGTAAAGCAGACAGGAACAGGCTATTCCGCATTCCTTAAACTGCCGGATGATACCTACGAGATCTGCAACTGCCATTTCATGATACTTGCTACCGGTGGTATCGGACGTGTATACCAGTTCACCACCAACTCGGCTATTGCAACAGGCGACGGTATAACCTTTGCCTACGAAATGGGCGCTAAGATAAAGAATCTCAGCTATGTGCAGTTCCACCCCACTGCTTTTAACAACCGTGCTACACGTGAGTGCTTCCTTATCTCGGAGGCAGTCCGCGGTGAGGGTGCTTACCTCCTTAACTGCAAGAAGGAGCGCTTCATGCACAACTACGATGAGCGTCTCGAGCTTGCTCCGAGAGATGTGGTCTCACACGCTATAGTGCTGGAATCGCGCAAGCAGAATTCCACTGATTTCTACCTTGATATAAGCTACAAGGACAGCGAGTTCCTCAAGAATCGTTTCCCCATGATATACCAGAACCTTCTTGAACAGGGTTACGATCTAACTAAGGAGCCGGTGCCCATATTCCCTTGTCAGCACTACCTTATGGGTGGAATCGATGTTGACAATAATTCAGAGACAAGTCTGCCGAATCTCTATGCCTGCGGCGAATGCTCGCATACAGGCGTTCATGGCAGCAACCGCCTTGCCAGCAATTCTCTCTTGGAAGCTCTAGTTTTCTCGCGTCATGCGGCTAACAACATCGCTTCAAAAGTAGCAGGCGCTCCCAAGAATTTCGAGGAGGCTGAATTCGACGCTCACCTTGGCAGTCCAAAGATACCCAAGGGTGTCCGCACGGAGACAAGAAAGATATTGCAGAACTGCTACTTCGTTATCCCTGACAAGAAGGCAGCTGCAGATGGCTTTAAGCGCGTGAAGGAGATACGCGAGGACCTCATAAACGGTGGCTATCTTGTGGACGCGGATTTCGTGCTTGCTAAATCCATAGTTACTGTTGCTTACATAATCCTCGGAGAGGTGATGCAGTAATTATTGACAGAAGGTCTGATATCGCCGTGCTGATGCGTTCCTTTTAATGAGGTGATGTATATGAAAAAAAGCATAAAACTCATGGCTGCACTCGTATTTTCTGTCGCAGCAGTGATAACGGCAGTTCCGGTTCACGGCGCTTCGACAATGATAAAAGGCGATATTAACCGTGACGATATTGTCTCGATAAGCGATATCGTGATACTAAAAAATCATATCCTCGGGAAATATGGGCTCAACGACGCTCAGACCATTGCGGCAGACGTCAACGGCGACTGCACTGTGGATTCCCTTGACCTTGCTGCCATTCAGGATATGATACTTCAGGGCATGGACAAAGTACCCGTGGGCACATGGATAGGCGACTGCTGCGGAGGAAAGAGATACATTTTCTTTGACGGCGGAGCTGTGACGGTAACAGACCCAACAGCTGGTACAACCGATATATATGAGCTGGATATTACGGGAGAGCTTGTGGTTTTCAGAGATAAGAACAGCGGAAGTGAACTGACTGCTTTTATAACATGGACGGACGAGCTTTCCTTTGTGCTCAAATGGGAGAACGGCAGCGCGGAGAGCTTTCGTTACTTCTGCGTGGACAGGCTCAGTGCTGATGAGTTCCTCAGCGGAAGGTGGGTGACCTCAGAGGGGCGAACTTTTGAGATAAGCGGACTAAGTGGTAAACTGACGGAAAAGGACGGCACAGTGAGCCGCTTTGAATACGCGCCGAACGGTGAGGATATTGTTTTTCACTTTGGAAATACGGAAAACAGAACTCCCGGAAAGATAGTACATAACGATTCCATGCATTTTACGGTGACATGGAAGGACGAAAGCTCGGAGCGCTTCACACTCCAGGAGATAGAGGTGCGTGACGGCATAACCTACGTGAACGGCATACTCATAGCGAACAAGACCTACGCTCTGCCTGCGGATTACAACCCAGGAAAGATCCTTCCGGAGCCTCAGTCGGCTTTCGATACAATGAAGGCTGAAGCTGCAAAGGAGGGCATATATCTCAGTATAGTTTCGGGCTTTCGGTCGTATACTTATCAGGGACAGCTCTATAGCAGCTACGTGAACCGTGACGGCAAGGCGGCTGCGGATACCTATTCTGCCAGGGCGGGTCATTCGGAGCATCAGACAGGTCTTGCAATGGATATAAATAACGCAGGAAGCGGCTTCAATAATACAAAGGAAGCAAAATGGCTTGCTGCAAACTGTGTGAAATATGGTTTTATCATACGTTATCCTCTCGGCAAGGAGAATATAACAGGCTATCAGTACGAGTCGTGGCACATCCGCTATCTCGGCAGGGAGCTTGCAAAGGAAGTCGCGGATTCTGGACTTACATTGGAGGAGTTCCTGAGTATAGATTCTAAATATAACACATGATTTTTGAATCGATATTATGATTTGAGCCGTTAGCCTATTATAGGGGAGATCATTGTTCGCACGCGAGCTAAAGGTTCGTATTCGGTAAATACTGCAATATATTAGGAATGATATTACGATATAATTCGGCAGGTGAATATATGAATGAAAATAAAATAATAAGCGAGATCAAAAACAAGCTCTGTGAGATAGAGCAGAAGGAAAACATCAGGATAATACACTGTATAGAATCGGGCAGCAGGGCATGGGGATTTGCTTCTCCCGACAGTGATTTTGATGCAAGATTCATTTACGTTCGCCCGACTGAATACTACCTTAAGCTGGAAAAGACACGTGATGTAATAGAATGGGAGCTTAATGACGTTTACGATATAAACGGCTGGGATATAAGGAAAGCCCTTGAGCTTCTGCACAAGTCTAATCCTACTCTCTTTGAATGGAACAGCTCGCCCATTATTTACAAGACTTCTTCGGAGTGGGAAACTGTGCGTACTGTGATAAACAACTGCTTTATGCCAAAGGCAGGAGTTTATCATTACCTTAATATGGCAAGGCTCAACAACAGGGAGTTCTTGCAGAGCAGCGAAGTCAAGCTGAAAAAGTATTTTTACGTTTTGCGTCCGATACTTGCCTGTAAATGGATAATCGACAGAGGAACTCCTCCGCCGATGCTCTTTTCAGAGCTTATGGAAGCTGAACTTGAAAACGAACTGCGGCCGGCTGTTGAAAAACTGCTAGAGAAGAAAAAGAATACTCCCGAGATAGGCAATGGAAAGCGTATAGACGAGCTAAACGGATATATAGACGCACAGCTGGAAGAACTTAAGCACAAGGCTGATGGAATGGATGGAGAAAAGCCCGTGGAATGGCAGCGGCTCGATGATATATTCCTGAGGCTCCTTGGAATATGAAAGGAAAATTATTATGAAGCTTTTACAATGCTATGTTGATAATATAATCACTACCGCACTTATGGAGGACATAAACTATACTGACGCTGCGGCAGATAATCTTATCCTCCCCGAGCACAGGAGCTCCGCTTACTATGTTGCAAAGGACACAGGAGTTGTCTGCGGTATCGAAATCGCTAAAAGAGTTTTCGATCTTGCAGGCGGTGATGTTGAATTTAGGATACTCCTAGGCGACGGCACAAGAGTGAACAAGGGTGACATTATTGCCGAGCTGGAGGGAAGTACTCTTACTCTACTGAAAGGCGAGAGGACAGCACTCAATATACTACAGCATTTATCGGGAATTGCTACTGCTACGAACAAGTGTGTTGAGCTTGTTAAGGGTACAAAGGCTGCTGTCACCGATACGAGAAAAACTCTTCCCGGTCTCCGTGCGCTGCAAAAGTATGCGGTGACTGTTGGCGGTGGAAAGAATCACCGATTCAATCTCTCCGACGCAGCTATGCTGAAGGACAACCATATCGACGCTTACGGCGGTATAACTGCTGCTGTAACGGCTCTCCGCGAGAAGATAGGGCATACTGTCAAGATAGAAGTCGAGGTGCGTACTCTTGACGAGCTCAGGGAAGCTCTCGACAACAGAGTGGAGATAATCATGCTTGACAATATGAGCTGCGACGAGATGAAGCAGGCTGTTGAGATTGCTGACGGACGCGCTATGCTTGAAGCATCAGGAAACGTAACCGCCGAAAATATCCGCGCTGTTGCAGAGACAGGCGTTGATATAATCTCCCTCGGAGCTCTTACTCATTCTGTAAAGTGCTTCGATATTTCCATGAAGATTAAGAAGTGACGTCAGTTGCTTTTATTAAGAATAAATCATAAACGGAGGTCACAATGAAGCTACTCGCAATAGACGGAAACAGTATTCTCAACCGCGCTTTTTATGGTATAAAGCTGCTCACCAATAAAAAAGGACAATTCACCAACGCCATATTCGGCTTTATGAATATATACCTCAGAAATGTGGAGGATGTAAAGCCCGATGCAGTCGCTGTGGCTTTCGACCTGCGCACTCCGACCTTCCGGCACAAGGCTGTATCCTACTACAAGGCTAACCGCAAGGGTATGCCACCAGAGCTTGCTGAGCAGTTGCCTAGAGTGAAGGAGCTTCTTGCTCTTATGGGCATAAAGGTAGTTGAGTGTGAGGGCTATGAAGCGGATGATGTTCTCGGCACGCTTTCAAAGCTTTGTTCCGACAGCGGAAACGAGTGCTTCGTACTGACCGGAGACCGTGACAGCTTACAGCTCATCGATGACAAGGTGACTGTTGTGCTTGCCACAAACAAGGAGAATATATACTATACTCCTCAGCGATTTACTGAGGATTATGGCTTTGAGCCAATTAAGCTCATAGACCTGAAAGCCCTTATGGGAGACAGCTCCGACAATATCCCCGGAGTTGCGGGAATAGGCGAAAAGACAGCTTCCGCTCTCATAAAGGAGTACGGCTGTATAGAGACGCTCTACGAAAAATACGAGGAGTCGGGGCTTACAAAGGGAGTTAAAGCAAAGCTTGCGGCAGGCGCTGAGTCTGCAAAGGAGAGCAAGTGGCTTGCGACTATAGTACGTGACGCTCCAATAGATAAGGAACTTGATAGCTACAGACCCAGTTCTCCCGATAGCGGAGCCATTGGACGTATGCTGACAGAGCTTGAAATGTTCAAGCTCCTTGACAAGCTTGGTATAAATGCTGCGGAGAGCACAAATTCGGCTCCTGAGGCAAAGGCTGATGAGGCTCCTGCCATTGAAGCAGAGGTCAGTGAACTGACAGTTGATATCATCAAAAAAATAAAAAAATGCGAGTATCTTTTCAGCGGCAGCGAACTGGTTGTACGCAGTGGTGACGAGGTATATGAAACGGAAGACAAAGGGCTTATCAAAGCGTTTTTCGGCTCTGACTGCGAAAAATCCACTGACGACGCAAAGGCTCATTACCGCTGGGCTATGTCTCACGGAGGCGAGTTAAAAAACCTTAAAAACGATGCGGCTATCTGTGGCTATCTGCTTAACACATCAGCTTCTGACTACGCTGTGGACAAGCTGTGCGCCGAGTATGGCGTTCATTTCTACAGCGAAAACGGCGACCTTGCGGAGCTCCTTTCGCTCCGGGGACTTATTGCAAAGCTTCTCGCCGAGATAGAGTCTGAGGGAATGACAGAGCTCCTTGAAAAGGTGGAACTTCCGCTTACCGAGGTGCTTGCCTCAATGGAGGAAGCAGGCGTTCTTATAGACAAGAAGGG
>NZ_JAGCFH010000238.1 GCF_017650195.1 Ruminococcus sp.
CACAACAGTTCCCATATTGTATTCTATAACGTAGGTCTGCACCGGATATCTGTCCTGTGGTGGCTCTTCTATGACGGACATGTCACGTATACCGCTCATTGCCATATTAAGTGTACGGGGTATTGGAGTTGCTGAGAGCATAAGCACATCAACGCCGGTGAAGCTCTCTTTGAACTTCTCCTTGTGAGCCACGCCGAAACGCTGCTCCTCGTCGATTATGGCAAGTCCGAGGTCCTTGAACACAACAGACTTCTGTATTATCTTATGAGTGCCGATTATAAGATCTATACGCCCCTGCTTAAGCTTCTTTATAATCTCCTCCTGCTGCTTCGGCGAGCGGTAGCGGCTGAGCAGTTCGATATTCACGGGGAAGTGCTCGAAACGGCGTAGCGCAGTCTGATAGTGTTGATAGGCAAGTACAGTTGTAGGCGCAAGTATAGCGCACTGCTTGCCTGAAAGCACACATTTCATGGCAGCTCTCAGAGCCACCTCTGTCTTACCGAAGCCGACGTCTCCACAGAGAAGTCTCTCCATAGGACGGGGACGCTCCATGTCAGCCTTTATCTCAGCAATGGATGTAAGCTGGTCGTCGGTCTCCACGTAAGGAAAGCGCTCCTCAAAGTCGTGCTGTATCTCATCATCAGGGTAGAATGCGAAGCCAACACTCTTTTCGCGCTTTGCGTAAAGAGCTATAAGCTCATGAGCCATGTCCTTTACGGCACGTTTTACATTGCTCCGTGTCTTCTGCCACTCGCCGGAACTTAACTTATTCAGCTTCACACCGCTGTCATCTCTCGGACCAATGTATTTTGATACCATGTCAAGCTGAGTTACGGGTATGTAAAGCTTATCCGTGCCTGCGTACTGTATGGTTATATAATCCTTTGTAACGCCGTCCATTTCTAGCTTGCGTATGCCGATGAAGCGTCCTATGCCATGGCCGGAATGTACCACGAGGTCGCCCTCGGTTATATCAGCAAGGGAGCGTATCTCCTCAGCCTTGTTCTTCTTTTTGCGGCGCTTGCTGCGAACTGAGTCCATGGAACGTCCCTGCGTGATGAGAACTATCTTGTTTTCCGGGTACTCAAAGCCTCCGCTGAAGCTGCCTGACATAAGCAGCACACGTCCCTCAGCAGGCTCGATATTCTGCGATAAAAGATCACAAGGTATACCCTTGTCTATGAGGTCCTGCTGTATGATAGGCAGGGTCTTGTCACTGCCTGCTGCAAGTATCATGCGGTATCCGCGGCGTCTGAAATCCTCAAGATCCTCAACGAGTTGCTTCATCTCGCCACTCCACGGGGCTGTCTGCATAGCCTCGAAGCTCACCAGCCTGCGGAAGTCTATACGCTCACCACCCTGCATGAAGCTGCTCATATACAGACAGACCTTCTTTTCTGCTAAATGCTGTATCTCCGGGAGCTCCAGCACATAACCGTCAAGCCCTTTGCAGAGCTGTCCGTCCTCCATTAGAATCTTTATATCCTCGTTATGGCGTGCAAGAACTCCTGATGCATTGTCCATAACGTCGGAATAATCGCTGAAAAGCACAGCTCCGTCGATATAGTCGAATACCGTCGAGGGCTCGCCGTAAACAAGAGGATAGTACTTAACACTGTGGGCAAGTATCTCCCCTGCTCTCAGTCTGTGAACGTCCGCTCCGAGATGCTCGCGTACTGCATCCATACGCTTTCCACGTACCTTTTTGCATAGCTCCTCTATCCTGTCCGCAAGCTCTTCGTTATCATAGAGGACTTCTCCTGAGGGGTATATCTCAACGCTTTCCATAGCCTCCGTGCGGCGCTGTGTATCGGTCTCGAATTCGGATATGGTATCTATCTCGTCTCCCCACAGCTCAATACGCACTGGCTTGTCAGCCTGAACGGGATATATATCAAGTATAGAGCCTCTTACAGAAAACTGTGAAGCACCCTCGACCTTTTCGCAGCGCTGATAGCCGCATTTTGCAAGAGTAAGCGAAAGCTCAGTAAGGTTTATCTCCTGTCCCTGCTTCAGCTCTATACCTGCCGCGATAAGGACTCCCACAGGTATTACCGGCTGCATGACAGCTTCGATACTTGCACAGATAACGCTGCAACGGCTTTTAGCCGCCTTTATGAGGGCGGCTATACGCATATACTCGTACTCGTGGTTGGTACTGTCTACGGGAGTGAATACCAGCTCCTTTGACGGGAACAGAACAGCTTCCTCACAGCCAGCCATCATATTTATATCATCACAGAGTTTTTTTGACTCCGCTTCCGTACCCGTGATAACAAGATTTATCTTCTTGCCGCCAAGTGCATATACAAGCTGAGCCCTGTGTATATGGGAAAGACCCGTCACAGAGACGGGTGAGATATTCTTGTCAATAGCTTCTCGCAGGCTCTTATAGCCTGCAAGCCCGGTAAATAATTCCTTAAAGACGTTCATTGCACTCTCCGTAAAAGATGTGGTATCATGAGTTGTATTTGTTCATAGCCTCGTCGGTCTTGCCCTGTACCATAAGTTTTATGCACTCGCAGGCGTTCTTTATCGACTCTTCTATGCTCGCCCCGTCCTCCTTGCCAAACTTTCCGAGGACCCATTTTGCAAGGTCGTAATCGGGATGTGGCTTCTTGCCTACACCCATTTTTATCCGCGGGAAGTCGTCCCTGCCTGTGAGCTCGCATATACTACGTAGTCCGTTGTGACCGCCGTGACTGCCCTTGCGGCGTATCCTCAGCTTTCCACAGTCAAGGGAGATATCGTCGCAGACCACTATGAGGTTCGCCGCGTCTATCTTGTAAAACTCCAGAGCCTGTACTACTGCTTCGCCGCTGTTGTTCATAAAGGTGGTGGGCTTGAGAAGCAGACAGCGTTTGCCCTCGATAGTCACCTCAGCGGTCTTGCCCTTGAAGCGCAGACGGCTTATGTCCTCGCCCAGCTGCTTTGCCAGCTCGTCAAGCACCATGAAGCCAGCATTATGGCGTGTATTCTCATATTCAAGCCCCGGATTTCCGAGACCTGTTATCACATATTCTATTTTACCTCTTGCCGCAGAAGAATTTGCGGCGATTCTGTCGAACACATCAAAAATACTCATAGTTGTCTCCTATTCACGTTCATCTATGTTCACTCTGAACTTATATCCGTCCCTGCATAGGACAAACGTCAGGCGCAAAATGTGCACCCATATAATTGCTAATGGCTAAAGACTCAATCAAGGCCGTCAAGGGTCTCAACTACTTCAAGTCCGTATTTTTCAGCAAAGCGTCTTCCACGCTCTATTATGTGATCATCGCAGAGCGACTCCGGAAGATGTGCGTCACAGCCTATTATAGCTTTGTTTCCAACATTCTGCGCTATGCTGAAAAACCTGTCTGAAGGATAATGTCTGCCTCCCGACATACCAAGAAGGTTTATCTCAACGGGTATATCTCTGCTTTTCAAATAAGTACACAACCGGGTCATCTGACTTTCATATGCCTTCTCGTCACCCATAAAGCGTATAAGGTCAGGGTGTGCAAGATAACGGTACCTTCCTGACTCCATGCCTTCTATAATACGGTCCGTGTACTGTATCAGTATGCTCTCATCATATACGGGAGCTCCCATATATACTCCCAAACTTTCGGGGTCGTTGAAATGCTGCCCCATTATCATATAATCAAGTGGATATTCCGCAAGAAGTCTGTCCTGTGCTTCTATGAGCTGAGGGATATACTCTGCCTCAAAACCGATATATATCCTTATATCGTCAGCGTACTCCCTTTTCAGGTCGGTGAGGGATCTGAAATAGCCCTCCACCTCGTCGGGAGTCATTCGTATCCCCGATACGTATTCGTCGTCAAATACCCACGGGCAGTGATCCGAAAAACCAAGCACCTTTATGCCGCTCTCTATGGCGTGCTCCACAAAATCCCTGTCGCTGCCCATTGCATGACCGCAGCGCTCTGTATGGGTATGATAATTTGCCAGCATAGCTTCCGCTCCTTTCAAACTATGATTATACCACTTTTTGAGAAAAAAAACAAGTACAGCAAGGCTCCGTTCCATCACAAAACGGTATTTATATATTTTCAGCTATCATTGACAAATATCCGATACAGTTGTATTATAATGTTGTATTATAATAAAAAGGATGGCAAGAGATATGATAAGAATAAATTATAAAAGATCAGCGGCAGGATATGACAACTGCTTTGATCTTAATTTCAGTGAACAAGAGATCATACCATCCATTTACTATGAAAAAGGCAAAAGTGGAGCTGCACTCAGGTTCTTTATCCGACTGCTTGGGAAAGCAGGTATGCTCAATGGAAACGCTATAGAGCTTATATGGTCAAAGCATTACCCATGCCA
>NZ_JAGCFH010000239.1 GCF_017650195.1 Ruminococcus sp.
AGAACGATAATAATTATCATTTTATAGTTGGAAAGTATAATGGAAAGATTATTACATACGCTACAATGGTGTTATACTATAATCTTTTTGATGGTACTTATCCGATTGCTTCTCTCTGGTATGTTTGTGTTCATAAGGATTATAGACGAATGGGGGTAGCAAGTGCCTTGTTTCGAGAGATAGACAGGATAGCTGATGAAAACAGTGTCGAGATAATTAGTTTAACATGCCTAAAAGAAAATACAGTTGCTCGAAAATTTTACAGATCGCTTGGATTCACTGAGGATTCTGAAGTTGCATTTGTAAAGAATATTTATGAACAGTGGGATTAGTATATAATAAGATGGTCTTCTTTTTATCATTGGTGATAAGATTAGAAGACCATCTTTTCTTTATTGTTGAATTATCAATTCTTCTAAAATAAAAAACGCGGTTTAGTTACCTAAACCGCGAATGTGTATGTGTTACAAATCAGATACTATGAGGACTCGGAGTTTGAAGTCGATGATTACAACGAATACTTTGTCAATGCTGAATGCACTCCCGTGCTGTATGAGGAGAAGTTTATTCCTGTACGCTGCAAGAACTGCGGTCGCTGGTTCATCATGAAGAATACTACTTTTTCACACTTCTGCAAACGACTTATCAGCAGCAATCCTCCGAAGACCTGCCGCGACCACGCTATGAGTCACAACTTCAAAGAGAAGCTGAAGAGCGATCCTATCTGGGAGATATACAATCGCGGCTACAAGCAGCACTACGCTCGCTTCATGAAAGGTAAAATGACAAAGGCAGAGTTTTCAGAGTGGGGAGAGTATGCTATTGAGCTGCGAACTAAAGCTGCCGACGGTGAGCTGGAGCTTGAGGAGTATCAGAGGTTGATAAGAATTTGAAAACATAGTGGCAGAAGACATATCTTAAAATAAAATGATGCGGCTCTAAACATGAAGCAATAAAGAATCGCTTGACTTTTCCAAACAGGTATAATATAATTATCATAAAGCAAGGGCGCTGCGGTTGTTTCCGTAAGCGCCTTTATTGTATTGGAGTGAATAGTATGAATAAAAAACCTGTTATCGGAGTTATACCGCTTATCGACTACAATAGAAACAGCTATTGGATGCTGCCGGGGTATTTCGGCGGTATCACTAAAGCAGGAGGTCTGCCTGTAATGCTGCCGCTGACCAGTAACATTGAAACTATCGAGCAGATAACATCTATGTGTGATGGCTTTCTGTTCACAGGAGGTCAGGACGTGGATCCGAAGCTTTACTCTGCTCGAAAGTCAGGCGTCTGCGGCGAGTGCAGTCCCGAGCGCGACGCTATGGAAAAACTGCTTCTAAAACGCGCAATGGAAGCTGATAAAGCCATACTCGGCATATGCCGCGGAATACAGTTCATAAACGCTGCACTTGGCGGAACGCTCTGGCAGGATATTCCCTCTCAGTTTTCTGATACGATACCACATTGTCAGAAGCCGCCGTATGATGTTCCGATACATGAAGTCAGCATAGAACATAGCTCACCCTTATACGCTATTCTGAAAACGGATACCATTTCTGTGAACAGTTATCATCATCAAGGAATACGCAAACTTTCTTCTGTGCTTTTACCTATGGCAGAAGCTCCCGACGGGCTTATTGAAGCTGTTTATGCTCCGAATAAAAAGTTCCTTTGGGCAGTACAGTGGCACCCCGAATTCTCCTATCTCAAAGACGAAAACAGCAGCCCTATCTTCAGGGAATTTGTTGCCCACTGTTAGTCTATAAGGTCATTCTGGAAACGTGATAAGTGCTCGAAAGGTAGGATCTGCCGACCTCTGAACAGTCCGCAGCCGTCGTTTATGAGTTGATTGTTTATAGCTTTGAACATATTCACATCCAATTCCGCAAGCTCCAGCTCCTGCAATTTTGTAAGCCGTTCATATGCTTCATCAAAATAAATACACTCTCCAACAGGTATTTCGTCCCGCTTGGTACGCCTTGCCTCCTGTAATTTTTCATAGCCGAAGTGGTTTGCATCGCCTATCTCCGCGAAGTCGTCCATATCCTTGGTGCGGAGCTGCAATTCCGTATAGCAACGTGCAAGATTGTCGTAAAAGGTAATGTGTATGGACTGATATCCCGTATTTCTCGGGAACGTAACATAGTCGCGGTAATAGGGCCTGACAGTTTCTTTGAGCTTGTCTGAATACCTGTCCTCGCCAAAGCCCGAAAGCTCTGCGGTGAAGCCCCTTTCCTCAAGAAATTCGGGCAGTACATCCGCTATCTCGTAGAGATACTTCTGCTCGACCTCGCTTCTGGATTCACCGTTTTTGATATGACAGGAAGGCATTGAAATAACTATACGGTATGCGATGAGGTCGCGGAAGCATATCAGCTTGCTTTTTATTTCGGCTTCAGACGGGAACTTCCCGTTTTTCTTGTAATACTTGTAAATGTATTCAAGGATATAACCGTTGAATTTTTCCTCGGCGCGGATAAGAGACTTTATACGCCCCTTGAAAGTGAACGCAAGGAATGGGTACTCCCTTGTCATGTATTTGTAAAACTCCTTTATCCTCTGCGACTGAG
>NZ_JAGCFH010000240.1 GCF_017650195.1 Ruminococcus sp.
GCCCATACGTGCCAGGAAGTTCTCAATGCCGCTCCATGAGCAGGTGAAAGAGCCTGCGCCGGGGTTCATTGAAACCTGACCAGTATAGTTCTGATTCCACATCTCGTAATCGAATCCGCCAATATTTCCTCTCTGCTGCTGGTCAGCCGCCTGAACAACAGTTGCAGGAATAGCAGGGATACTTGAAGCGATCATCACTGCAGTTGTGCTTGCACCGACGAGCCTCTTTAAGATGCCTTTTTTCATGTTGATCATTCCTCACTTTCTCTAATAACGTGATTTCAATCCTTGTATTACGACCGAGAAAAAGCACAAAAGCACAAAGTCGCTTCTGCGTCCCTCCTTCTCCTCAGTTCTTACAATCATTTTATTACTTTTTTATGAACTTTTCAAGTCAATTCTTGCTAACAATATTCTACCTTACTCATTTTTTGCTCTTTTTGTACATTTTAGCTCCCGATTTCACTACTTTTTTATGCATTCTCAATTTTTCGTTATTTATCCGCAAAAATCAACAGATATGATATCCTAATTTTCATAGCACTATTGTGCTACAGCTTTAATGCGCTAATACGCCATTGGCTGTTTTTCGTCATATTATTACATATTACTATCTGGATAAGCCCCTTTACAGATTACTGTCCGGATATACATTTGTATATATTGTCCTACCATTTCAACAGTTTTTTAAAAGCCTTTTTTCTTTTATTAATCTTCTCCCCATTTACGGTGTGCACAAATTTTTGTCTTGTTTTATATGACTTCTCACAAAAATCTCTCAACCTATTTATTTTTTATGTAAAATGTACTATAATAATAATGGTATATGATTTCGATATATCAGTTTGTTGTAAAGAGGGGATAGTCCGTATGGATAGCGAGAAGACAAAAAAGATCGTTGTTGTGGTTTCCGGTCTTGACGAAGAATATCAGTACAACATATTCAAGGGAATAAACAGCTTCGCCAGCGTTCACAATATGAATATCTCATACATTGCGGGCTTCGGCGGAATGGTTGGCAGCGAAAAATTCGACATTGGCGAAACAAGTATATATAATCTAATAGACTACACCCAGTTTGACGGCGCTCTGCTCATGACAAACACCTTTGGTGACAACGCTCTGCGTAACCGTATATTCAGCAGCGTCCTTGCCGCCAAGATACCGGCTGTCGTTTTCGAGAGCCGTGAAAATCCTGAATTTTATGATATAAGCATAGACAACTTTGGGGTTATGAAGAAGCTTGTAAATCATATCATACAACACCACGGCGCAAAGGTTATAAACTACGTTTCCGGACCTCTCGGGAATCCTGAGGGCAAAGCAAGATATGACGCCTTTATAAGTGCAATGGAGGAAAACGGTCTAACCGTGGACGAAAAACGCATATTTTACGGTGACTTCAAAAGCTACGATGGTAAGCTAGCTATAGACGAATTCGCTGCCTCTGGACTTGAAGCTCCTGATGCCTTTATCTGCGCAAACGACAGTATGGCTCTAACAGTAGCTTCATCTCTTGACAAGCTTGGCTACAAGGTACCGGACGATATTATGGTAACAGGCTTTGACAACACCTTCAGTGCCCGTAATTCCACACCGTCCATAACCTCGGTAAAACGCCCTCTATTCCTTGCAGGAGAAAAGGCTGCACAGATAATCTTTAATGTCCTCGAGGGCGTTGAACAGCCACGTAGCACCATTCTTGACGCCGAACCGGCTTATTATGAGAGCTGTGGCTGCAAAAACAACAGTACAGATGACCTTAAGGAATACAAAAAAATAACCTACCGCAAGAGCGAGGACACCAATAATAATATCCACATGGTGAACAGGCTCACGGCCGGTCTTGCAGAAGCACTTACTCCGGCTGATTACTTCTCGGTCATCGCCAGCGTTATCGGAGAGCTCGAATGCGAGAAATTCACTCTCTGCCTCCGTGAGGACTGGCAGGAGAACTTTGCCTCTGATTCTGGCGGGTACGAGCTCAACACGTACTCAGAATTCATGACCGCTCCACTTATATGGGATAAGGGTCAGAGAAAGAGTGTCAGCTATTTCCCTAGTCGTGAGATGTTTCCCGAGGGCTTCGAGGAGAGAAGCTGCGTTAACTACTTCCTCCCATTGCATTTCAGTGAGCGCTGTCTAGGGTATTATATATTCACCAACAGTGAATTTCCTACATACAGCCTGCTATGCCATACTCTGTCAATGGTACTCAGTAATTCGCTGGAGAATATCCGTAAGCTCTCCCACTTAAACAAGGCCATGGACGAGCTGAATCGTCTGTATGTAATAGATCAACTGTGCAATATCTATAACCGCAACGGCTTTATAAATATTGCTGACGATATGTTCAAGGAATGTGTTGCAAACGGCAGTCAAATAATGATAAGTTTCATAGATATGGACGGTCTTAAGTTCATAAACGACAACTACGGTCACAATGAGGGCGACTTCGCTATACAGAGGATAGCGAGCATAGTCCACAACTGCTGTGAAAACAACGCGATATGCGCCCGCTTTGGCGGTGACGAGTTCGTATATTTTAGTCCGAAAGCCACTCATGGGGACGCTGTAACCCTTGCCCGCAAGCTGAACACTGCTCTTGACAATATCAACAAGCTGTTGCAAAAGCCCTATACCATATCTGCAAGTATAGGAAGTGTGGTCACAGTTGCAAAGCCCGGAGACACGCTTTATAATATAATCAAGTTGGCTGACGATAAGATGTATGACATTAAAAAGCAGAAAAAAGCTGCGCGTAAATCAGAAAAGATCTGAATGAATGAAAGAAAAAAAGCTGCATTTTGCAGCTTTTTTTCTTATGCCTTCCTGAATCCCACACACTGTACAACAGCTATGGGATTGTCCTTTTCGTCCTTTATTTCCACATTGTAGCAACAGATAGTCCTGCCGTCCTTGACGAGTCTTGCCTCTGCGAAGATGCGTTCCGTTTTAGGCACTCCAATAAAAGAAGCATCGCAGTTCAACCCTACAACTCCTGGCTGCTGCCAGTTTGAAGCTACAGCGAACGCAAAATCTGCAAGAGTGAAGTATACTCCCCCCATTATGCCTCCCATTGCATTTTTGTGATGCTCGTTTATCACAAGGCTGACCTTTGCGTAATGGTCGCCTATATCGTCGATGACAGCTCCCATTTCTGTGGCGAAGCGGTCGCCTTTGAATATTCCCCGCACCCTTTCAAGTATTTCTGTATCCATCATATATTGCCTCCGTTTTCGTATTCGTCCCTAAGTATAGAAAAATAAAGCCTGCCCACATACTTGCCGTCCATAAAGAAGTAGTCCCTGAGAGTGCCCTCGTAGGTAAAGCCGCACTTCTCTATAACCCTTTTTGAAGGCGCGTTTATAGTTTTCGTGCATATTTGCACCTTATGCAGGTTCATTTTCTTAAATCCAAAATCTATCACAGCCTTTGTGGCTTCCGTTGCATAGCCCCTGCACTGAAATTTCGCACCAATGCAGTACTCTATCTCCGCAAAATGGTTCCGGCTGTCAACAAGGAAATAGGCTATCTGACCGATACACTCCCTCTTTTCCTTGTCAATGACCGCCCAGCGGTAGTAGTCCTCATGTTCATAGCTTCCGATATACTTGTCCAGCAGTTCCTTTACCTCATCCTTTGTATGATAGGTCGGCTCCGAGTACATTGTCTGAACCTTTTCGTCGCTCGCCCAGTTCCTGAAAACTGCATCACAGTCATCATACTCAAATCTTCTGAGTATGAGTCGCTCCGTCTCTATTGTCTGTGTTCCGATATGTGTAAGCATTATTATCCTCCAAAAAGCTATCCCCTGACATAGAAGCTACATCAGGGGAAATGTGTCTTAAACCAGAAGCGACATATCATATAGTCCCGCAGGCTGATCCTTGAGAAACAGTGCCGCATTTACCGCTCCCTCTGCGAAAACGCTCTTAGAAGCGGCAGAATGTGAAAGTGTAAGGACCTCATCGTGTCCTGCAAATATAACATCATGCTCGCCTACGATAGTACCGCCGCGGATAGAATGCATACCTATCTCTGTCTTTTCACGCTTCTGACGGCGCGAGTGACGGTCATAAACAAAATGCTTTGAATTGTCAAGAGTCTCGTTTATAGCGTCCGCAAGCATTATTGCAGTACCGCTGGGAGCGTCCACCTTAAGATTGTGATGCTTTTCAACTATTTCGATATCGAACTGGTCACCGAGGACGGAAGCCGCCTTCTTTGCGAGCTGAACAAGCAGATTCACACCTAGTGACATGTTGAAGGTAAAGAATACTGGAATATGCTGTGCTGTAGACTTTATCTTAGCTGTCTGAGCCTCGTTGTAGCCAGTGGAGCCGATAACTATAGGCGTACCCGTTGACATACAGTAGTCGATAAGTCCGTCAAGCCCGGCAGGATTTGAAAAATCAATGATAACATCAGGCTTTACAGGAAGCTGTGCCGGAGTTTCAACGATTGGGAAATCCGCATACTGCTCGGTATACATATCTATTCCAGCAACTACTTCGCAGTCCTCGCGCTCCTTGATACAGTTATAGATAGTCTTGCCCATTTTTCCGTTAGCGCCGCAAATTGCTATATTTGTCATATTTTACACTTCCTTCTTATTAATTCGGAATTCCTAATTACTTAATGAGTCCGTGCTTTGTAAGAGTAGCTCTGAGCCTAGCCCTATGGTCGTCTGTCAGCTCGCAGAGAGGCAAACGGCAGGGACCTGCGTTCCAGCCAACCATATTCATAGCTTCTTTTACAGGTATCGGATTGACCTCTATAAACAGGTCGTTGATAAGGTCGAGGTATTTCAGCTGGATCTTCATAGCCTCTGTAAAATTGTTATCTAGACAGAGCTGCACCATATCGTGCATCTCCTTGGGGATAACATGGGAAGCGACTGAGATTACACCCTTTCCGCCGAGAGACATAACAGGAACTACCATATCGTCGTTGCCGCTGTATATGTCGATATCGTTTCCGCACTCAGCAGCTATCTTGGCAACATAACTAATATTCCCGCTTGCCTCCTTGATAGCAACGATATTCCTGTGCTTTGCAAGCTCCTTTACCGTAGCCACATCAAAACCGCAGCCTGTTCTACTAGGAACATTGTAAAGGATTATGGGGATATTGACTGCGTCAGCAATAGCTGTGCAATGAGCGATAAGCCCCTTCTGTGTAGCCTTGTTGTAATAAGGAGTAACGTGGAGAAGAGCGTCTGCACCTGCTGCCTCAGCCTCCTTTGAAAGCTCAACGGCATAGTGTGTGTCGTTACTACCTGCGCCTGCAATAACAGGAACTCTACCTGCAGTATGCTTTACAGCGAACTTTATGCAGTCACGATGCTCGTCGTCAGTCATCGTTGCGGACTCGCCTGTAGTACCGCAGATAACTATTGCATCGGTGCCCTTTTCAATCTGGTAGTCTATAACACGTCCCAGCTCATCATAGTTTATGGAACCGTCGCTGTTCATAGGAGTTATAATAGCAACAGCAGCACCGGTAAATACAGTATTCTTCATAGACTCAATCCTTTCGTCTAATTAGGAATTCGGAATGCAGAATTTGGAATTAACAGTGTCGTCTGCGCTGATATATCTGGAAACCATCCCTCATTACCTATTGTTCTTTTTTGTGTTTGGTTATAGCAACAATAAGACTTATAATCTCTTGACAGTCCGAATTAATTGAAGTAACCCTTTGCTGCAAGGAGCTCAGCAAGGAGGACACCGCCGCCTGCCGCACCTCTCAGTGTATTGTGTGAAAGGCATACGAACTTGTAGTCGTACTGTGTATCCTCTCTGAGACGACCCGTTGACACTGCCATACCGCCTTCGAGATTTCTATCCAGCTTAGCCTGCGGACGGTCGTTCTCCTCAAAATAGTGTATGAACTGCTTTGGAGCACTTGGAAGCTCAAGTTTCTGAGGCACGCCCTTGAAGTTCTTCCAGAGATCCAGTATCTCTTCCTTTGATGGCTTGTTCTCGAATGTTACGAATACAGCAGCTGTATGGCCATCGGATACAGGCACACGTAAACACTGAGTCGTGATATTGGGAGATGTAGCCTTTACTATCTCATTGCCCTTTATTTCGCCCCATACCTTAAGCGGCTCCTGCTCGGACTTCTCTTCCTCACCGCCGATGTAAGGGATAAGGTTATCGACCATTTCCGGCCATGTCTCGAAATTCTTGCCTGCGCCTGATATTGCCTGATAAGTACAAGCCAGCACGTTCTTCAGACCAAACTTTCTGAGCGGGTGGAGTGCTGGAACATAGCTCTGTATTGAGCAGTTTGACTTGACTGCAATGAAGCCTCTCTTTGTGCCGAGACGCTGGCGCTGAGCCTTGATTATCTCGATATGCTCGGGATTTATCTCCGGAACTACCATAGGCACGTCGGGAGTGAATCTGTGAGCAGAGTTATTTGAAACAATAGGGCACTCAGCCTTTGCATAAGCCTCTTCAAGAGCCCTTATCTCGTCCTTTTTCATATCAACTGCACAGAAGCAGAAATCCACCATTCCAGCAATCTTCTCGATATCGCCTGTAGCGTCCATAAGAATCATATCCTTCATTGACGCCGGCATGGGTACTGTCATCTTCCAGCGGCTTCCTGCAGCCTGCTCATATGTCTGACCTGCACTTCTCGGTGAAGCAGCCAGAACCTTTACATTAAACCAAGGATGGTTTTCGAGCAGAGTTGCAAATCTCTGTCCCACCATGCCCGTTGCGCCTATAATACCAACATTATACTGTTTCATATTGACCTCTCCTTAAAAATTTTCCATAAAATAACAAAAACCGGTTGCAAACCGGCTCATCATGCGTTATAATAGAAATGTTGACA
>NZ_JAGCFH010000241.1 GCF_017650195.1 Ruminococcus sp.
CTCCCAAGAAGGAAGAAAAGGCAGAGGAAAAGAAGCTCGAGTCTCCCAAGAAGGAAGAAAAGGCAGAGGAAATACCGCCTGTTGCTCCGAAAACTGAGGAAAAGGAAAAGAGATCCGAAGCAGAACTCAAGGACGATTACGAGAAATACGGCGACCTTATACATGACGAGAATATTGAGATAGACGACGTTTATAATATGGCTATCGACAAGAACGGTACTCTTGTAAAATACGTAGGCACTACGGAATCTATCACTATTCCCGATAAGGTAAATGTCATCGGAAAATATGCCTTCCGTGGCAATGAGACCGTAAAGCGCATAGTTATGTCGGATAGCGTTCGTACTGTGGAGAAATTCGCATTCTGTCACTGCTTCAACCTTGAGGAGATAGTATTTTCGCGTAGTCTTGAATCTATAGGCGAGAACGCATTCCTGAAATGTCTTAATCTCCGGGAACTCAGTTTCCCCGAGTCCCTCAAAAGGATAGGCAAGGGTGCTTTCGGACGTTGCAACTGTCTGGAAAGCGTGATACTTCCGGCTTATCTACAGAAGGTCAGCGACCTCATGTTCTTTTCCTGCAAGCGCCTGAGAAGAGTCGTTTTCTCCGGTGCGGTGGAAGCAATAGGCAACGCAGCATTTTCTGAGTGCTACAGCCTCAAAAAAGTAATTATCTCAGACTCTGTTCTCACTATCGGAGAGAGTGCCTTTTCATGGTGCAGATCGCTGGAATCTATAACTATCCCCGATAATGTTAAGACTATCAGCAACTGGGCGTTCTACGGATGTCAGAACCTTATGGATCTGAAAATAAGTATGTACACTAAGGACATAAAGGATGACGCATTTTGCGGATGTGAGAGCCTCTGCAATATAAATATCAGCGAATTTGACGATAAGAACATACCTCTTGGCCTTATAAGGAAGGGTCACAAGCAGACTATAAGGATACTTAAACAGGTCAACCGTAAAAGAGCGGAGCGTTATGCACGCGAGCACGGTTTCAGTACATTGTTCATATAACAGAAAGCAGGCATAAAGTCATTATGCCTGCTTTTCTGCTATATTATCAATGAAGGGAAAAATGAAAGGGAATTTAACTTTTTGGTGGTCAAAGGTAAACGTCCGGTGCCTTTAAACCTCCAAAATGTAATTTACCCAAATGAAAAAGGTCGTTATGTTCTTTCGATAAAGCCGCCTGTTTCAGCTTTATTTTTATTGTCGAAACCTCCGAAAACGCTGTCATGACCACCTTTGAAGCCGCCCTGTCTGTCGCCGGTCTCGTTTTCACCTTTATTGTTAGGAGTAAAGTTTTCGCTTGGCTTTCTGTTGGAATCGCTCCACTCTTTGAATTTTTCAGTAGCTCCGGATTCAGCATCAAATCCCTCAGGAGGCATGAAGTCACCGCTCTTGAATCCGTCGGGAGGTGTGAAATCTTCGCCTGAAAATCCATCGGGAGGGGTGAAGTCTCCATCAGGAGTTCCGTTAAAGCTGCCGTTTCCGTCTCTGCTGCCTCTGAAACCACCCATACCTCCGGGACCGCCCATCATGGACTGAGGTATTTCATCGACCTCCTCGCCGTTGACTATGATGATACCGCCATTGAATTCGGCTGATGTCTCATAGTCAAAAGAGGACAGCTGAGCAGTAACATCTATGGTACCGCCGTTTACGATGATAACTCCGTTCGAGTCTACACCATCGGTGTCACCCTGTCCCATAGTTATAGTGGTTTCACCGCCGTTGAACTCTATGACTATATCGCAGGCGGTGCTCTTGCGCGAAGCGTTGATGCCGTCGTCGGAAGCGTCGATATTGATATTTCCACCGTTTATCTGAACATAAGTAGCTTCAATGCCTTCGGATGAGGTGATATTGAAGGTGCCGCCATCTATCTGAACATAAGTTGTGCCCTGTATACCGTCGCTTAAGGAGTCTATCACAAAGCTGCCACCTGCGATATATATCTGACCGAGAGTATCGTCGTCAGAATTTTCACAGTTGAAGCCGTCCTTGTTGGTCTTTATGGTAAAGTCGCCGTTATATACGGACAGTGAATCGTTTGCTTCAAATGCGTCCTTTGCGGAGGTTACCTTGTATGTACCGCCTGTTACCTTGAGATCATCCTTGCAGGATATTCCGTTTGCATATGCGGAGTAAACTGAGAGAGTACCTGTGCCATTTAACACGAGATCTGATTTTGAGAAGATGACTGCATTTGTATTGGTTTCGCCGTCAGCTCTAAACTCATTGTTAACAGCAAGTATGTTTTCCTTTGCTGTTGTTGTGACAAATACCTTGTCCGCTGATACAATGTATACAGCAGGGAAGTCGTCATTTTCTATATCAGCTCCGTCAAGTACCAATTGTACCTTTGCGTCCTTGCCGGCGTCGATCTTTACGGTACAGTTTTTAGCGCTTCCGCTGAGGATATAAACTCCTTCCTCAGTGATATCAATGATCTTTCCGTCCTCTGCTGTCAGCTTCACCGCCGCAGACGTATCAGGAGACTGTGTCAGATCACGGTCTGAAAAGATATTTGATGTATTTATGACAGCTGCGGACAGACTCTTGTTTGATACTTTTTCAGCCTGAGAAGCTGTAGCCACTTCATCGGTATCCTCTGCTTCATTATATGTATTAGTCGTATTCTTTATTACATCAGAGCCTAAACCGTTCTGAGCCGAGCAGCTTGCAAAGGAACTGAGAGCCAATGTGAGGAACGCCAGTCCGGCAACAGTTTTTTTCCATGTATTTTTCATTGATATGCACCCTTTCATATATTTGAGTGTGGTTTTTTGTTTCCATGGTTATAATATACACCTTATTTTTGTGAATAAGCGTATTGTTAAGTGAAATAAAACGGAAAGCTTTGTGTGGAAAAAATCTCAAATGTGGAATTTAGTGCATATAATCTGACAGGAATGTGAAAATAACACATTTTTTTGCAAATTTGACTATTGACAACCCGTATCAAAAGTGATATAATACAAACAATAAATGCAGCGACGGAGAGAAGTATCACAGAATTTCGTTCCCAGAGAGTGCGAGCATGGTGTGAGCCGCATATCAGAGTCTGTGTGAATAACACTCCCGAGCAGCAAACCGAAAGGGTACGTTTTAGTGGGCATGCTGAAGGGCGGCTTTCTGAAAATGGTTGTTAAAAAACTCAGCTCTCCGAGTAGGGGCGACGTGTTCCGCACGTTACAGCGGCTCAAAAGTGATCGCTTTTGCGGTAATTCAGGTGGCACCACGGGTATATGCCCCGTCCTGTAGTTTCAGGACGGGGCTTTTTGTATTCCTGCTCGTCCTGTGCGAATTATATAATGAAAGGAAAAATTATTATGAAGCACATTGATGTCAAGGAGATAATCTCCACAAAAGATTATGTAGGCAAGCAGGTGACTGTATGCGGTTGGGTACGTACCTCTCGCAACTCCAAGAGCGTAGCCTTTGTCGAGGTTAATGACGGTACATCTCTCAAAAACGTTCAGGTTGTAGTTGACAAGGGCGACAGCGACTTCAAGGAACCTAGAGTAGGTATGTCCGTAAAGGTAACAGGTACAGCAGTCGAGGGAAGAAACGATACTATCGAGATAAATGCTGCTCCCGAGGGAATAACAGTACTCGGTGACGCTCCAACTGACTACCCCCTCCAGAAGAAGGGACATACCCTTGAATTTCTCCGTACTATCCCTCATCTCAGAGGCAGAACGAATACCTTCAACGCAGTATGGCGTGTACGTTCTGTACTTGCTGCTGCTATACACGAATACTTCCAGACACATAACTATGTCTATGTAAATACTCCTCTTATCACAGGTAGTGACTGTGAGGGAGCAGGAGAGATGTTCCAGGTAACTACTATCGGATACAGCAAGGACTACAAGAATGAGGAGGAGTACTACGCTAACGACTTCTTTGGCAGAAAGGCAGGACTTTCCGTATCTGGACAGCTTGAAGGAGAAATGGCGGCAATGGCTATGGGTAAGATCTATACCTTTGGTCCATCTTTCAGAGCCGAAAACTCAAATACTCCCAAGCACCTTGCAGAGTTCTGGCACGTCGAGCCAGAGGTTGCCTTCGCAGAGTTGGACGACGTTATCGAAATAGCCGAGAATATGCTGAAATACGTTATACGTAAGCTCCTTGATACCTGCCCTGACGATATGCAGTTCTTTGACGCTCATTTTGAAAAGGGACTTATCGCACGTCTTGAAGAGCTTATCTCTCACGATTTTGCAAGAGTAACTTATACAGAGGCTATTGAGCTTCTCAAGAAGTCCGGTGAGAACTTCGTATATCCTGTAGAGTGGGGGTGCGACCTTCAGACAGAGCACGAGAGATATCTCTCCGAGAAGGTATTCAAAAAGGCAGTATTCGTTACGGATTATCCAAAGGAGATAAAGTCCTTCTACATGAAGCAGAACCCCGACGGAAAGACAGTTGCAGCTGTTGACCTCCTTGTACCCGGAGTAGGCGAAATCATCGGTGGTAGTGAGCGTGAGGCTGATTATGAGAAGCTCATCGCTGCTATGAACGAGAGAAAGATGAACTTAGAACTCTACAGCGATTATCTCGACCTCAGAAAGTTCGGTTCAGTGCCTCACGGTGGCTTCGGTCTAGGTTTTGAGAGACTTATAATGTATACAACGGGTATGGCTAATATCCGCGACGTTATACTCTTCCCGAGAACAGTAGGTTCTATAAGATAATTTATCAATTTGCAGATAAATTATCAAGCCTTTTGCTATTAGCTTTTAGTTGTTGTTGGGTTTCGTTCCAACGTCTTGTCATAAAGTGACGTAGCTACTTTCTAATTTCTGACAGCTAACGGTGAATGGCTCAGGTAAGTACAGCCACAGGGAGCATCAATGGCGCTGTTTCCTGTAAAAATATCAAGTAAAGGAAAGTGATTATCATGTCAAGATCGCTGTATATCCCAGAGGGCTATAAATCATCCCTCACGCTGAGAGAAACTCAGCACGCAATAAAGTACATCAAGGACGTTTTCCAGCAGGCTCTCTCGTTCGCTCTTACTCTGGATAGGGTATCAGCTCCCCTTATCGTTAAAAAGGGAAGCGGTATCAATGACGACCTCAACGGAGTTGAGCGCAAGGTGGATTTCGACATTAAGGAGATTGCTGCGGAAGCAGAGGTAGTTCAGTCGCTGGCAAAGTGGAAGCGTATGGCTCTTTACCGCTATGGCTACAACGCAGGCGAGGGTATCTATACCGATATGAACGCTATCCGCCGCGACGACGATACGGACAATACTCATTCCATATTCGTTGACCAGTGGGACTGGGAAAAGGTCATAACTCGTGAGCAGAGAAATATACAGTTCCTAAAGGATACTGTAAAGTCGGTAGTCAAGGCTATAGCCTATACAAAGCGCAAGGTGAGCCTTCGCTATCCTCAGCTCATCACAAGTATTTGTGACGATCCTTATTTCATAACTACTCAGGAGCTGGAGGATATGTACCCTGATAAGACAAATCACGAGCGTGAAAGACTTATCACAAAGGAGCACAAGACAGTATTCCTAATGGGAATTGGTGGCAAACTTTCAAGCGGTGAGAAGCATGACGGAAGAGCTCCCGACTATGACGATTGGTCACTCAACGGAGATATACTCTTCTGGGACGAGGTACTTGACGATTCTCTTGAGATATCTTCAATGGGTATTCGCGTAGACGCTGAGTCGCTGAAAAAGCAGTTGGCAGAGTGTGGCGCCGAGGACAGAATGCAGTACAAGTACCACCAGATGATAGCAGACGGTACTCTGCCGCTTACTATTGGCGGCGGTATCGGTCAGTCAAGGCTGTGTATGCTTTTGCTTGAAAAGGCTCATATCGGTGAGGTACAGTCATCAATATGGTCCGACGAGATGATAGAGAAATGTGCAGCTAACGGTATCACTCTTCTTTGATTCGAGCTTTTAGCAGTTAGGTTATTAGTCTTTAGCTAATTGTAGGCGCTGATTTCCACATCAACCAGGCTTAAGCAATAGCATTTGAATGGGACGTCGTTCTTTATACACAACAGAAAGCCCGAAAGTGGTTCATAACTTTCGGGCTTCATTCTGTGCGCTCGGCAGCGCACGTTACTAAAGGGTGAAAGTCCCGAATCCGCCCGACAGTGGGAAGGATACAGCCAAAGCCAAGGGTGTCCATCGTGAGATGGAATCTGAAGGAAGGCGGAGGCAAAGCTCTGGTCTGACGAACAGAAATCACATACAGGCTATGAA
>NZ_JAGCFH010000242.1 GCF_017650195.1 Ruminococcus sp.
AGTGCGCCCAAATTGGTTATCTTTGTCGCAGGGCCTGTGATCATAAATGCAGCTGCACTTCCCAGACTCATACCGTTTGCAAGCCACATCTTAAGTATTGGGATCGTTCCTCCTCCACATACATATAAGGGAACACCGACTGTGGAAGCCATAAGTACACCCCATGCTTCGTTTCCGCCAAACATAAATGTTACAGCATCCTGCGGTATATATCTCTGAAACAGGGCAGAAAGCAGAACACCTACTAAGAAGTATCCCCCCGTTGCCTTAACATTTCGATAAAGGTTCTTTAAAAAACGAATGAACAGATTTGGATCCGTATCCTTGTTCTTTGGTTCATCAAAGCTTGAAAATGTAAAGAAAGAACTCTTTTTATAAAATATCCGTATGAGCACGCCTGCGCTTATTCCGCATAGAAAGCACGTTACTATCCTTATAGACAGCACCTTAATTCCTAGTGCAGCACTATAGATAATAAGCTGAGGATTAAGAAGGATCGAGCTCATCATAAATGCAGCCAACCATTCATCTTTAATTCCGCTTTTTGAGAATGAAGCAGCAATGGGAATGGTTCCGTACATACATAACGGGGAAGCCACCCCAAGCATTGAAGCAAGGACTATCCCCGTAAAACTGCTACCGTCACTGTTCATTTTCCTCATGGCACCGTGTATCTTATCCTTTAGGAATACAGATACTACACTGCCTATGATCATACCGACCACCCAATAGCCAAATATCTGATGAAGCTGAACAGAAAAATAATACCAGATATATATAAACTCTCTGCTAATTATCTCCATCATGCGCCTCATCAAGATCAACTATCTCATAAGCTCTGTTGCCAAGTCCTATTTTCTCGGCATGTGTCAGTATATGTGTACCGTTAAGACTTGTTATCCTGTTCTGCAAAGATTCCCCGTCACTGGTTTTAAATACAAGATCTATACAAGCCTGATCAAGTGCTACAGGATCGTTTGAAGCCAGTATACCTATATCATGCATATCTACTTCAGCCGGAGATGATACACAGTCACAGTCTACTGACATTCGATTCATGACACTGATAAACGTAATATTGTCACCGTGTCCTTCATAATCATAGACAGATTTGGCTGCCTCTGCCATAGACTCGGTAAATATATTCTGATTTGTTATAAGAGCAGAAAGTGTTATCGTAGGCTTTTTGAGCTTACCTCCCGAGTGTATCCTTACCTTGCCCTCTCTGGACGCAATACCGATCGAAATGTTTTTTAGAGCACCGCCAAATCCTCCCATCGGATGCCCCTTGAAATGCGTAAGCACAAGAACATAGTCATAGTCTTCAAGGTTTTTGCCTACCCAGTTCTCTTTAAGATTCTTGCCGCCTTCAACAGGTATTGATATGTAGCCATCCCTGTCCATGATGTCAACATCAGCTATATCGGTAAAGCCATGATCTTTTGCAACCTGCATATGCATTGCAGTATCCGCTCTCTTTGAACCAGAATAAGCCGTATTGCACTCTATAATGGTCCCATCTACGCTCTGAACAAGATCTTTGATAAGCGCAGGATCCAAATGATTAGGATTCCCTGCTTCACCGGTTGAGAGCTTTACGGCAACATTTCCTTCCGGTTCCACATTGAGAGCTTCATATACTCTTAGCAATCCTTCGGGGCTTATATCTTTTGTCATATATACCACAGAGGAGGCAGAGAAATCTCTGCCTTCACTCTTCATGGTATCAACGTCATAGAATTCATGTTCCTCAATGTCATAGTGCATATGCATCTTATATCCTACCGTAAGCACTATCAATATGCATACGATACATACTATGACTTTCAGTACAATATGTTTCTTTTTCACGTCAATCTCCAAGTCTCATTATTCTTCTGTTTTTGATGCGTTGGCAACAACGGCCGCTTTAGCCTGCTCTTCATTCAGACCTGTAACATTGATATTTCTGTTAACCTTGGCATCGTATGTGTTTGCCTTCATGATATCAACGATATCTAAGCCTGTAACTTCCTTTACTGTTTCGATAGTCTTTGCCAGTACATTGGGTACATATGAGCCAACATTTGAAACACCGCCGTCACCTGATGAACCGCCATCAATAATGGTAACCTTGTCGATATTCTCAAGAGGCTTTGCGATAGCACCAGCCATCTCGGGAAGAGCTTTAACGATCATCTCAACCATAGCTGCCTGTCCATATTTTTTCATAGCTTCAGCTTTCTTTTCAAGAGCTTCAGCTTCAGCAATACCCTTTGCCTCGATAGCTGCGGCCTCAGCCTCGCCGACCTTGCGGATACCTTCAGCCTCCTGAGCCTTTGCAAAAAGATCTGCCTCAGCCTGTATTTTTCTAGCCTCTGCTTCTTTTTCTCTCTCGAATTTTTCTGCTTCAGCCTTTCTCTGACGTTCAAACAGCTCAGCTTCAGCCTTCTGCTGTCTTGCAAACTTCTCAGCCTCGGCTTTTTTCTTGATCTCAGCCTCGAGAGTCTGCTCAGTAACTTCAACGTCTTTTCTCTTAAGTTCGATCTCTCTCTCCTGCTTAGCGATATTAGCATTGGCAGTCGTAATCTCTATAGTCTTTCGCTGTTCCTGCTGCTGGATCTCATAAGCAG
>NZ_JAGCFH010000243.1 GCF_017650195.1 Ruminococcus sp.
AGGTATCTAATGTGCCACGGCTCGTAGCGGAATCCTGTATATTCCTCCTTGTCCTTAGGGTAGCGTATAATAAAGCCGTACTTATGGGCGTTCTGTGCGAGCCATTCGCATTCAGGAGTGCCTATAAAATCGTCGCTTATTGAGTTTACGTCTATTGCGAGACCTGTCTGGTGCTCAGAGTGACCTGCTCTTGCAGAATATGTATCCGCCTTAAGTGCTCCGTCGGCTGCAGCGTAGTTGTTGTATATCTGTTCCTGCGATTCATATGAACGATATCCGGAGGTGCAGACTATATTCAAACCGAGCTCTCTTGCGTCGCTGCTGAGATGAACGAAGTTTTCGGCTGCATTTTCGCTGAGTTCTCCGGGAGCAAAGTCCTTAGGCAGACTGTAGGTCTTGTTGACTATGAGTATACCGTCAATATAGGTAACTCCGTCGTGAACCTGAATAAGGTGTTCAGCAGCTGTTGAAACAACAGGAGCCGATGTGGTCGAAACAGTTGTTGTTTCGGCAGTTGATGTATCAGATACAGTATATGTAGAGGTTGCAGTGGTAGTAGTAATAGTAGTTGTAGTTGTTGTTGAAGTAGTTGTCGTTGTAGCAGTTGCTGTGGTAGTAGTCACAGGCTTGCTGTGGACTTTTACTTGAATATCAGCCCTGATATCAGGATTATCCATGCTCGATACGGTGATAATGCAGGAGCCCTCTGATACTCCGTAAACATTTCCCCACCTGTCAACAGAAGCAACTCCGGGATCTGATGAGACCCATACCTCAGTTATTGGAACTGCGGTATCAGGGAGAGTGTTTACAAAGGATATATCAAGAGTACCGGCAAGTATATCCATTTCATATTTTGTAAGTTTGATACCGAGAGGCTGCTTCGGGTCGGTTACCTTAACCTTTATCTCAGCCTTTACATCAGGATTCGACTTACTGATAACGGTTACTGTGCAGTTTCCGGGAGCTATGCCTGAGATAAGACCTTCCTTGCTGACTGTTGCGACGTCCTCATCTGAGCTTATCCATATTTCGCCCTTGTTTACTGCGTTTGCCGGCAGCATTGATACCATTGCTAAATCCTGACCGCCTGTAGGTATTATCATTTCTGACTTGTTTAGCTTTATCTCCCTCACTCTTGTTGGATCTGTTACAGTTACTTTTATATCAGCTTTTATTTCGGGATTGCTGGCACTCTGTACCGTAACTGTACATATTCCCTCTGATACTGCGGATATCCAGCCTTCGAAGTTTACTGTGGCTATGCTCTCATCAGAGCTTTTCCATTTCTCCGTCTTGTCGGCGGTCGCTGGGAGCATAGTTACCATTGATATGTCGCCCTCTCCGACATTGAGAGATATCTCGGTTTTGCTGAGCTTTATAGCGCTAACCTTGTTTGGGTCGGCAGTTACAGCTGTTGTAGTTTCAGTTGCAACAGTTTCAGTTGTGATAACAGTTGTCAGGCTTGATGCCTGATCAGCTGATGTAGCGGGAGCTGTGGTGGTTTCCGTACCTGATACTGTTGTTGAAGCTTCTGAGGTGCCGGATACTGTGACAGATGAAGATGCTCCCGTAGAAGTAGTCGCATTCGCTGTTGTGCTGACTGGAACATCCGAGGCCGTTGCGGCTGAGGCTGTCGTTACAGCTGCAGAAGTCGTTGAACCTGCCGATATTGTTGTTGCTGCAGCAGTAGTAGTTACAGTTACAGCCGTAGTTACAGACGTTGTCGTTTCCGGTTCCGACATATTTTTGAGATATGACTCGATTGAACGGGGAACGGTAACAGCTGTTGATATGTAAGCATAATAGGAAAGGATAGACGATGCGTCAACCGCGTCAATTAAACCGTCCATATTCACGTCGGCTGCTATCGTCTGTTTTGCCGAAAGTCCCGAGGAGAGTCCGCTTGATGTCTTGGAGTAAGCCGAAAGCACCTTTGAAGCGTCAGCTGCGTCGATATAATCGTTGTCGTTTACGTCGCCGAGCTTAATAGTGATAACGGAATCGGAGTCATCTGTCTGAGCCGTTTCCGAAGCTGTTGCGGCAGTAGATACTACAGTGGTCTCATTGTCGCTTGAGTTTTGTGGGGCAGTGTTTGTGCTGCTGTCTGCGGCAGAGGCTGAAGCAGCAGATACGCTGCACGCACAAAGCGCAAAGGACAGTACGTTTGCTATGATTCTCTTCGCTCTCATTATATTCTCCTTCTATGTTGCTTTCTGATTTTTGTACAGAAAACATAATTGATTTTGATTTCTTTGTTAAATATTGTACAAAAAAATCATATAATTATTATATCACATTATATTAATAAATGGAAGACGCATTGCAAAAAAATATCAATGATATACATTTTTTTGTGATTTCTCATAAAAAAGAGCTGCCCAGAAAGGGCAGCTCTTGAGAGTATTTCAGTTTATTTGTATGATTCGGGCAGTTCGGAGATAAGATTGAGGAGCTTTTTCTGTATGGAGGAAGCATCCGAGGTAGTAAGTCCGGAACCGTTTTCAAAAACGTCTCCGTTGATTATTCCCTGTTCTGTGATTCTCTTGTCGCTTGTGCCGTTAACGCCGTATTTGTTCGGGTTTGAAAGGCTCTGCATTATAAGAACAGCATCACTGAGGTCAAGATCACCGTCGCAGTTGACATCGCCCCATTTGGTGACCTTTGTTTCCTTCTGTGTAGTAGCTGATGTTGTAGTAGTGGTAGTAGTTGTCGTAGTAGTTGTTGTAGTTGTGGTTACGATTACCTCAGGTACTGCGTAGTATACTTCTATGCTGTCAACGGTGATAGTATCGGATTCGCCGTAGTAATATCCGAAAACTATATTGCTGTCAGGATTTACGGTATGCTTGTCGGGAGAGCTTCCAACTACCTCTTTAGGGAGTATCCACATTATCTCAGCTGACTTTCCGGCGCCGAGAACTACCGAGCTGACAGGCTCCTGATACCAGTATTTCTGTGCAGCGTTAGTAGTGCCCGTGCCTGTGCCGTATACCAGCTTCTTAACGTCGTTTTTGGCGGAAACGTCGAAACGGATAGCATAAACATCCATATCCTCCTCAATACCAAGGTCGGAGTATGATATCTCAAGATTCTTCTTTGAATCGGAAGAAGCCGTACAGTCAAGAGACTTACCTACAGTGGTTTTTACAGACTTGGTGTAGGGGATAGTTTTGGTTATAGTATAGGTAAGAGTTGCGCTTGTAATGGTAACGGGATCGCTTGAGGTTATCTCTGTGTACTTTGAAGCTTCCTTTGTGCCGTACCAGAACTGGAAGCCGATAGAGTCACCATTACCTATGGTTTGGTACTTCTGTACTTCCTCAGGTACATCCCATACACACTCGATATACTTTCCAGCTTCTTCGAGGGTAGTGCCCTCGCCGATATTTTTAAGACCGAACTTAACGCCCGCTTCTTCGAATTCCTCTCTGGAATCTTCGCCCATTTCGTTGTACCAGTAGCCTGCATCATCCTTGCCGTCGATGATACCACGCTTGGCGTACTCTGTATCTGCAGGCGAGCCCATTTCTACGTTAGTTCCGCAACCGTACATGAATTTATCTACGTCGAAATCAGCTTCGATTATTACTGAGAGTGAATCAATAGTGATACCCTCGCTGTCAACTATGCCGAAGTCTGAGTACTTGAATTTATGGCTGTTTATAGGCGTTGTATCTGTTATCTCTGTACCCTTTGCAGCATAATAATCCTCATCGTAGCCTACTGTGAGGTCGTAGTCAAGGTCGTCCAGCTGTTTTGAAACAGTTGCGGAAACTGTAGCAGTGCCGTCCTTGTTGTCCTTGAAGCTCCACTTTCCACTATTTGAACTACTTGACGAAGAAGAGCTGCTGCTTCCCGAGCCTGAGGATGATGAGCTTCCGCCGGTGAACTCAACATCGGTGAGAGTTACCGAGTTATCCACCATATCGCTCTTTGAGTTGTCCCAGTGAGCTGAATAATAGCATCTAAATTCAAATTTTCCGCCTGGCTTCGCACCTGCCTTTGTAAGGTCTATGGTAATGGTGCTGGAGGCTTTGTCGAGCTTGCAGGCGGTTCCTTCTACCTTTGAGTTCGTTCCGCCTTCCATCCATTTGCCACTCTTGTCAAGCTCTAGCCAGTAGGGAGAATCGGTGGTCGAGCAACCGAAGCCATAAGAAAAGCTCTGACCAGTGTAGCTTGTGCTGAGAGTGAATGTAACGCTCTTTGCACCTTCCTCTGGGATAGTTCCCTCATAGACAGAATCAACTTTCATGGTCTGGGATACACCCTTGTTCGCACTGAACGGTATCACTCCAGAGGTGGAAACAGCGTTTACTGTAGCCGGATAAGCTGGTAATACTGCTGCTGCCATAGTTAGACTTACTGCTGTGGCTTTTAGTCGTGTTGCGAAAGATTTGTTCATTACGTATCATCCTTTCAGATAAAATAATACAGCGCCATAAGCGCTTTACAGGGACATTATATCACATTCTGTTCATATATTTGTTACTAAACTGTTAAATTGTGGTGCAAATCTGCATAAAAAAATTAACTGTTATAAATAATTTGTGAAAAATCACTATCATTCAGCAGAAAAAATAAGCTCTGTCGCACATTAAGTGCGGCAGAGCCGTATTTTGCATTATCAACTACTATTTCCCAGAGCAGTAGTCGCTTCAGATTTCGGAGTCCTTGAAACGTTGACCTTTGATTTTACGACTGCCCATACGTCAGTATGGGTCTTGCATGAAATCTTGACGTCGATCTGGAAGAACTGAAGCGTTTCTTTTTCTATGCCGAAAAGATCTACCTCAGCCTGTAATTCCGAAGCTGTTATATCTTTAACCGTTTCTGCAGGACCAATGAGCTTGACTGTAAGGGTCTTGGTCTCTATATTATATATGTAATCGTTATTTGGCTCGTTTACCTTGATGAACTTTGAGATCGTTACTTCCTTTGAGTCAAGTCCTTCAGCACTGATAGCAAACTCAGTAGTCTCTGAGTCGTCAATGGCTTTAGTGCCTGCGGGAAGCCTCTTTGTGAAGTTGTAGGTCTTTGTAAGTTTGCCTATATCGAAGTCGTCCAGCTGTATCAGTATCTCGATGCTCTGCATTGATTCGATAGTTTCGGTATCGCCGATTAGAGTTACCTCGCTTGGCGTAAAGCTGGTATTCAGACTTTCTGGATCAAAATTCTCCGACGATGAGATGAATTTTGGCGTAAAGGGAACTGACTTCATAGCCATGACGTCTGCATTGATGTTTACAACGGACGGCGTGATGGTGATATGGTTCTGTTTCTGATCTATCTCCTTACCGTTGGCGTCAAGGAGCATTATTCTACTGCTTGTGAGATTGGATACAGATGAGGTCAGAACGATATTCTTGTCGTAGACGGCACAGCAATTATCTATATCTGCAAGCTTGGAGACGGGGCCGTTCACCGTTATCTCAACGGGATCGGGGTATATACCGTTTTCGTCTATATATTTGTTTTCGGGGATTTCCAGATTAGGGATATCCGCGTACAGATTAAAGGTCTCGGTGCTGAATTCGTCCAGTTCAAGAGTAACCATTGAAGGCTCGGTCTGAATGCTTTTTATGGCGATATTCTCGTCTTTTGGCTTGACTTTTATTGAAAGCGTCTGCGGTCCGGCAATACTGATATTGCTGAAATCCACGTAAGCCTCCACAGTTTTGGCGTTTAGCCGATTGTAATCCGTAAGGCTGCATTCAAAACTGATATCTATATATTGTACGTCTTGATTGATTATCTCAAGATTGTTATCGCCTGCAGTTGTTCCCTTTGTATTGAGTACGAGAGGGAAATCCTTTATGGTAACTGTTTTGGTGGGATACTTTGTTATGGTGATTATGAACCATGCTGATACGGCACAAAGGAAGGCAAGTATTATTAGTTTGGCGTTGCTTTTGGATTCGTAAAGCTCACGTTTGCTTGCTTTTTTCAGCATTATGAATTTCATTTTTTCTTCCTCCTTTCGGAGAATGAAGAAAATAACTTCTTTTCGCCGATAAGAATCTCCTTCTTGTCGTTGAAGAGCGTGTCCTCAAGGATACTTTTCAGCTTGTCACGGGTATAATCCCTTGTGAGCTCGCCATTGAGTGCAACGGAAATCTGTCCGGTCTCTTCAGAGACTACTATAACTACCGCGTCGGAGTTCTCGCTCATGCCTATGGCGGCTCTGTGTCGCGAACCCAGCTTCTTATTTATCAGAGCGTCTTTTGCCGGCTTTGGTAGGAAGCAGGAGGCAGCGAGTATAATACCATCTCGCATTATCACCGCTCCGTCGTGAAGTGGAGTTTTAGGGTAGAATATATTTCCGAATATCTCCTTGCTCGGTTCGGCGTTGAGTATAGTACCTGTTTCGATTACCTCACCGAGACGGACCTGCCTTTCAACTACTATGAGAGCGCCAGTGCAGCTTGCAGAGAGCTCCACGCAGGAATCGCATATAGCGTCTATGGCGCTGTCCCACATCATTTTAACCTCGTTGGTATTCTGACCTAGACCGAAAAGACGTATACCGAATTTGCTTCGGCCTGCCTTTTCCAGAGCTCTTCTCAGCTCTGGCTGGAATAGTATGAGCATAGCGATAACGCCTACATTGAGCACTTTCTCGAGAAGGTAGTTGGTCGCTTTAAGGTGAAATGGGTTTGAGAAGGTCTGGGACTTATAGTCTCTGCTGATATAGTATCCTGCCACAAGGAATATTATGCCCTTGATTAGCTGACCTGCTCTTGTTTCACGTATGAGTTTGAGAAGCAGATAGAAAACATAAGTGAGCAGAAGGATATCTATTGCGTCCACGAGGGAGAACGTACTTAAAGCGCCGAAAAAAAGACTGAATGTATCACTTAAAAGACGGAACATTATATAAACAACACCCCCTTGGGGAAAGATTGCACTTACTTATTTACCAGGTATATTACACTATGCCGGCTGGAAGTTCTCCTGAGTCAGAGCCACATAGAAAATTTACCAGTTTCCTTTTATGTAGTATGAGGACAGCAGTCCTCATAGCTGACTGCGCAATACGCATATATTATTATTGTACCACAAATTCAGATTTTTTCAATACTTTTTTACGAATTTAGTAAATTTTTCAATATTTTAACATGATATACGATTTTTCTAACTTCTGCTTCGGTATTGAATACAGACGGCGAAAAGCGAACCGTTCCGTCTTTTGTGCCGAGAGTTGCATGGGCGAGAGCTGCGCAGTGATAGCCTGCACGGAGACATAAGCCCTTTTCCGCAAGTATTGCGGCTGCTTCCTCGGAGGTGAGGCCCTCCACGCAGAAGGAGACAATGGGAGCGTATCCTGAGCTGTTGCCACGCAGTATTCTGATACCAACGGTGTTTTTTAGACCGGATATGAATAGAGAGCAGAGCTTTTCCTCATGTGAGCGAAGTCTGTCCATGCCATAGGAGTTTATAAATCTTATCCCTTCGCCGACTGTGACTGCTCCGATGATGTTGGGCGTTCCGCTTTCAAGACTGTCCGGCAGAAGTGAGGGTTGAAAGAGGCTGAGGGAACTGCTGCCGGTGCCACCCTGTATGATTGGCTTTATCGGATATTTCCCGTCGGTTAGCAACAGTCCAGTGCCTGTTATGCCGTAAAGCCCCTTGTGCCCCGAGGTACAGAGGATATTTATCCCGTCGGAGAGCTTTATATCGTATATTCCACACACCTGTGAGCCGTCGGCTATAAAACATATATCGTGCTCTCTGCACAGCTCCGCTATATTGCGGTAGGGGAGGAGCTGTCCCGTCACATTGCTTGCAAGAGTGCATACTATGGCTTTTGTATCACTACGTATGAGTCTACGGAAGCTCTCCATTGTTTGTTCATCGTCAGGGTAGACCTCAGCCACGGAAAGAGTTACCTGCTTTTTTATCGCAAGTGCAGCTGCAGGACGGGCAGCGGAATTGTGCTCCATGCTGCTGATTATTATATGACCGCCATTAGCCATGATACCTTGTATCGCCATATTCAGCGCGTGAGTACAGTTCAGTGTAAATACAGTATTTTCTGGTTCTGCGCCAAAGAAGTCGGCAGCTGTCTCTCTTGCAGAGTATAGCGCTTCTGAGGTGCGCATCGCCAGTTCGTGACCGCCTCTGCCGGCGTTTCCACCGTATATTCTTATTGCTTCAGATGCAGCTCTGCATACTGAGGCAGGTTTGGGAAAGGTAGTGGCAGCGTTGTCAAAGTTTATCATCTTCTGTGACACCGCCGTTCCTGATGGAGTATGGGATACCGTACATATCCAGCACTTCCGCAGCTTGGCTGCAATCCCTGCTTACAGCCAGTGAGAAGCCACAACTGCTGCCTGAGCTTTTTTCACGTCTTTTTATGGTGCATGGATAGCCTCTTGCCCTCAGCAGACGCTGTGCCTTGACCGCATAGGTATAGGAGGGCATATCCAGTATACAGTTCGTCAAAAGAATCACCCCTGACTGCTACGTTTGCGCAGTTCAGCAGGATCTGCGGTACATTACAGTATATGAAAAAAAGTCACTTGCTGATATTGTTCACTATAATATTTTACATGTGTTTACATATAACTGAAAAGCCCGTATTGTAAATTTCTGACAATACGGGCTGCCTGTATTAGTACAATAGGAGGAACTTAAAAGCTATTTTTCAATATTCAATGGAGTTCCGTTGAATTTCATGCCTTCCTGCCCATTATTATATAATAGCTTTTTTATCAGAGCTGATCTGCAATGTCAAGAACAAGGCGTTCTGTTTTTTTCCAGCCGAGGCAAGGGTCTGTAATTGACTTTCCGTAGACGTTTTCGCCGATTTTCTGCGCTCCGTCTTCAATATAGCTCTCTATCATAAGTCCCTTTACGAGATTTTTTATATCCTCGCAGTGGCGCATACTGTGGAGCACCTCCTTGGATATTCTTATCTGTTCGAGGTACTGTTTGCCAGAATTCGCATGGTTGGTGTCCACGACAAGAGCTGGATTTTTGAGACCTTTTTCAGCGTAGAGCTGAGCAAGACCGTATAGGTCCTCATAGTGGTAATTGGGGAAGGACTGACCTCTGTCGTTGACATAACCTCTAAGTATGGCATGAGCGTAGGGATTGCCGTCGCTGCGCACCTCACAGCCTCTGTATATGAAGGCGTGATGATGTTGAGCGGCAGTTATGGAATTCATCATTACTGAGATATCGCCGCTAGTGGGATTCTTCATACCCACTGGTATCTCAACTCCGCTGGATACCAGTCTGTGCTGCTGATTCTCGACGGAACGAGCTCCGATAGCGATATAGGAGAGCAGGTCGTCAAGATAGCTGAAATTCTCGGGGTAAAGCATTTCGTCAGCCGAGCTGAAGCCTGTTTCCGAAAGAGCTCTCATATGAAGGTTTCTTACGGCTATGATACCACTTTTCAGGTCGGGCATTTCCGTGGGATTCGGCTGATGCAGCATTCCCTTGTATCCGTCTCCTGTAGTTCTCGGCTTACCGGTGTATATACGCGGAATCATAAGTATCTTGTCACTGACCTTTTCCTGTAGTCCGCGAAGTCTTGTTATATAATCGAGTACGCTTTCCTCGGAATCTGCGGAGCAGGGACCTATAACGAGTATGAATTTCTGCGATTGTCCGCTGAATACTTTCTTTATCTCCTCGTCACGACTAGCCTTTCTGTCCCTGAGCTCCTGTGAGAGCGGATAAGCTGACTTTAGCTCCGAGGGATGAGGCAGTTCTCTTACGGTATTAAGTGCCATATTTATACTTCCTTTTCTGTGTGATATATCACGCTTTCAGCCAGTCAGTGCCGAAACGCATTGCAAGCTGATCGCAGAGCACAAGAGCTGTTATGCTGTCTGCGACTACTCTTGCGCGGTGTACTATAGCCGGATCATGACGTCCCTTTATGCATAGCGTCGTATTGCCAAGGGTGTTTATGTCTATTGTCTGTTGTTCTTTATAAATGGAAGGAGTTGGCTTTACTGCCGTTCTGAAAAGTATGGGCAGACCTGTTGTGATACCGCCGAGTATGCCGCCGTTATTGTTGGTGGATGAGGAAATAGCGCCATTTTCAGAACAGAAGCAGTCGTTGCATTTGCTTCCCAGCATATCAGCTGCTGCAAAGCCTGCGCCGAACTCCACGCCCTTGACTGCCGGTATGCTGAAAAGTGCATGAGCAAGAACGCTTTCAAGAGAGTCGAACCAAGGTTCACCTACGCCAGCCGGAACACCTGTTACTGCTGTTTCCAGCCTGCCGCCTACACTGTCTCCGTCCTCCTTAGCAGCTGTTATGGCAACCTGCATCTCCGCAGCTTTAGCTTCGTCAAGCACTGCAAATTCCATATCTCCGAGCCTGTCGATATCATCGATAAGGTCTTCAAATGAACGGTCGTATACACTGCCGCAGGAAAGTATATGAGTGCCTATCCTTATTCCCTTGTTACGCAGAGCGGTTATGGCAACGGATCCTGCTGCGACTATCCCTGCGGTTATCCTTCCCGAGAAGTGACCGCCGCCGCGAAAGTCCTGAAAGCCGTGATATTTCATATTTGCCGAAAAATCAGCGTGCCCCGGACGAGCCTTATATGCGAGCTCACCATAGTCCCTGCTTCTTGTGTCTTGATTTTCTATTATTAATGTCATGGGAGTACCTGTAGTTTTTCCGTTAAATACTCCGCTTACTATCCTTACCTTGTCTGCTTCCCTGCGTGCTGTGGAGAGAGCTCCCACAGACTGGCGGAGCTTCATCTGATGAGCGATAAAGTCCTCGTCAACAGCAATTCCCGGAGCCATACCGTCAAGCACGGCGCCTATGGCTTCACCGTGGCTCTCGCCAAAAACCGTGACTGAAACGCTTGAACCGAATGTGTTTTTCATGATCTCATCTCCTAAATGCTTATGAGCTCCCCGAACTCTGTTCAGGGCAATGACCGCCTTATAGCGGTTACTGAGTACATATTAAATTATAACATCTCCCGGGAGCTGTGTCAACAGAACAATTTAACGATTTGCAGATTAAAAGTGCTAAAGTAAATAGTGATTCTGACTATCTGAGGGACAAAAAAGCTGCTGTCCTCATGGACAGCAGCCTTAGGGTTTACTGTAATTCCAGCTCAGGTTCGCTGACAGTAATAACGTCTTCACTCTCGAATCTGATTATCTCGATCTCGGGAACATTATATTTTTCCATCTTGTTTTCTTTCCTTTCTTTATTGTGTAACATAAGCCAAAGCGGCTTGTGCGTAAACGTAGGTTGCCTTTGCCATATCGGTGAGAAGCGTGTTATCCTTGGCATTCGAGTTGTTCAGTACTCTGTGAACATAGGACAGGGCACTGCAGCTGTAATCGGTGCCGCCGATTGTGATCTTGTGTGCAGTGCTGAGCTGCTGAGCGCAGATATTTGGGATCACATAGTACTTGTTTCCGCCCTTGTACCTGGGCTTTACTGTCTCATCGTCGATAAGCACATCATCGCTTTCAGTGTAGATCCTTAAAGCAGCTGCGGAATTGAGCACCAGTGAGAGCTTCACGTCGGAGCCGAGGTCTGTTGCGTAATCGCTTACGCTGTCTGCGGTCACATTCTCGATACCGGCAATTGTATTGCTGGTGCCGTTGAAGTAATTCTCGGCAGCCTTGCAGTAATTTTCAAGTCCGTCAACAAGAGCTGCAAGAGTGGGAGCCGAATACATTTCGTGCTTCTTGATCTGGTCGATATAGCCGTAAACTGTGCAATCCACCTGTGAGTGGTTGCAGAGTCCGTAATAATTATCGCATATTATGAGGCGCTTGCCGTCCTTGTCGTAAGCCTTGAGAGTTATCTGCTCATTGCCCTGAGTTGCGTTTATGGGATATGAGAACTTGTAATATCCGTTGTCCTGTGTAAAGCCTGTAAAATCGGTATATACTCTGTCACCATTTGGACCGCTCATTACGACCTTTGCAAGATTCTCGCAGGTTTGGAGATAAACATTTACTCCAATATTTCCATCAAGAGTAACGCTGTTGCCTTTAACTATGCATATACTTGGTTCAAGAGCAGTGCAGTCACGGAACATATCAGAATTATTATCGTTTGTATCAAAGCCAGTAACGTCAATGGATTCAAGGCTTGAACAGTCGCTAAACATACGATACATGTTTTGTACCTTTGATGTATTGAAGCTACTTACATTAAGTGATTTAAGATTACTGCAACCACAAAACATATATTCCATATTTATGACTTTTGAAGTGTCAAAATTACTGAGATCAAGTGATTCAAAACTGGTACAAAAAGCAAACATTTCTTGCATACTTTCGACATTTGATGTGTCAAAACTTCCGAGATCAAGTGATTTGAGACTGCTGCACCATTTAAACATAGCGTACATGTTTTTGACATTTTCTGTGTCAAAGCCTCTCATATTAATCGATTCAAGGCTTGTACAACCATAAAACATCTCGTGCATATCTGTGACATTTTGGGTATTTAAATATCCCAGATCAACAGATTTAAGGTATTGACAGCCTTCAAACATATTGTTCATATCTTTTACATTACTTGTATC
>NZ_JAGCFH010000244.1 GCF_017650195.1 Ruminococcus sp.
AAGAATGGCAAAGCATAAGTGCCCGAGGTACGTTGATTTCGTAGACGGCTTCCCGATGAATGCTGCCGGAAAGATACTCAAGTATAAAATGAGAGAACAGGCTGTTGAAAAACTTAAGCTTCATAAGGCTGACAGTATTGTCACAGCATAAAAGATCACCGCAGTGCATTAAATTAGTTAAATATTATTGTACCTCTGATCAAATGGTCGGAGGTATTTTTTATTAAATGACCGCTTTTCATAAATTTTACAGCATATATTGCTTATATCAAAATTATCGAGCAAAAAACATGAAGGGAGATGTATAGATATGAAACTGTTTTTTAAGAAGTTAACGGCAATTATTGCAGCATTTTGTATTGCAGGAACTAATACACCTTTTAACGCATATTCGAGTACAACTGGAAAAATAAGTATTGAGCACGAAAGAAAAAATACAGCCGTACAGTCACAGTCCTGTTCTTTTTCTATGCCTATTTTAAGACGCGTCGGCGGAAACAACAATGAGCTAGAGCCAATGGCTGCATACGGTGATATAAAAGCATCTAATGACACAGCTTTAGCTGCCAAGGAAATTTTACCTGAATCGTTTGATATGCGAACTGCATACGGTTCAACTTATGTTAAATCTCAGGGCTCTTATGGAAGCTGCTGGGCTCATGCTGCTATAGCAAGTGCAGAGACAAGTCTGCTTTCAGCAGTCCCTTATATAGATCTCTCGGAACTCCATTCGGCTTATTATGCATATTACGGTTATGATCAGCTCTACACTGATTCATACAAACCGGAAGATGTACTCGGAGAGGGCGGAACGTCGAAGATGATATCTAATCTCTGGTCACAGTGGATCGGACCTGTAAACGAAAGCAGGCTAAAGTATTCTGATTTTGACTTCTTTGACGATCGTTCTGAGGTCGATCGTATGCAACGTCAGGCAGATTACCATTTAAGAAATGCTTACTCCTTTGATTTTGATAGTGAGCGTGAGAACTTTGAAACCGTAAATAATATTATAAAGGATTTTATATATAACGGACACGCTGTTGATATTTCATATATGTCGGATAAGGTCAAAAACTGGAATCCTGATTATTATACATCGAATTCAAAGAGGAAGCCGCGTTTTGCAAACCATGCTGTTGCAATAGTTGGCTGGGATGATGCTTTCCCTGCTGATAAATTCAGGAATTCTCCGGAAGGCGATGGAGCGTGGTTGTGTAAGAATAGTTGGAGCACAAGAGATGGAAACAACGGTTATATATGGATATCGTATTATGACAGATCGCTTGAGGATTTTGCTGTATTTGAGCTTGATGACGCTGACGAGCATGAAAAAATTTATCAGTATGACAGCTTTATCCCAATACAGACTCTCTCGGCATATGACAGTCCTGATGAAGACGGCCCCTCATATATAGCGGATATATTTACAGCTGACGAGGCTTCACAGATAAGTGCAGTCGGTACGTATATATATAATGCGGATACCTCTTACGAGATAACAGTATATTCAGGTTTAAAAGACAAGACCAATCCGTCATCTGGTATACCTTCCTCTGTGACAAAAGGTAAATGTGATCTTACTGGTTTTTTCACTCTTGACCTTGATGAACCTATATTTATCGAATCGGGTGAGAGCTTCTCAGTTGTTGTAAAGCTTTACTGCGAAGATTCACCATTTGTAATCCCGATTGAAAGCAGCTTGTATGTTGAGGATATCGATGGGTTGAAATATGACCTTAATCCATATGCTAAGGACAGTAAAATAATTGAATACACAGGCGAAAATCAAAGCTTTTATAGTTCTGATGGCATTGAGTGGAATGACGTTGTAAACGAAGAGATAGTTTATAGTGACGAAGATAAACAGATACTACTTGATTCGTTTATATATCAGCTGTATGACGGACTTGAGGATGAGGATACAGAGCTGCTTGAAAAAGCTACGGAAAGTGAGAAAAGGTACAATGAGATATTTGCCAAGGGCGACCTTAAGATACATCTTGGCAACCTTACATTAAAGGCATATGCCGATCCGGTTGGAAAGGTTTATTTCTCACACCCCTCCGGCGCTGTTTCCATTGATGAAAAGGTAAGTCTTTCAAACGGCAATAAAAGCGACGATATTATATACCGCTTAGGCGACGGAGATGAGACTCTGTACAAGGAGCCATTTGATATTACCTCTGATGTGATAGTTCATGCTGTATCTGGCGGAACTGCAAGTGAAAGAAGCTTTAGTCCGAAAAAGGCTGAATTCAACTGGATAGGATATATACCTACAAACTACCGGATAGCAGATGGCTTACGCTATGCTGAGCGCATATCCGCAAGCGAGTACAGTCTTGACATACCGGCTGGAACGGAGGGAATCTCTCTCTGTCTGGGAACGATATATGATGTAAAAACTGACAGGGAATACGATGGCGGAGAATGGATAGAGGACATACCTGTAGGATTTGGTACAACTGATATAATAATGGAACTTTCAGGTGAAAATGTACTTGATAATACTGTTACTCTACATGTAAACAGAGCCCTCGTTGCATTCAGTGATGAGAAGGCTATAATTGTCAGTTCATGGGCTGATGAAATATTTGCTTCGGACGGCTTAAAATTTAAGGAGGGAGATAGCGTTCTATCTTACGCAGGGCAGAAACTTACTGCGATAAAGAACGGCAAGGAAGTGCCTGTGCAGGTTCCAGAACGCTATGATATATCTGATCTAACAATTGATTATAAATACGAAGCCCTCGGTCCTTTTGAAAAGGACACAGCTGATAATTTGGAAATAGCTGTTATCAACGAAAAGGCAGAGAAATTTGTTTCAGCGGAAAACAGACTTATCAGGGGAGAAAATGTAGACCCTGATTCTCTTGGAAAATATTACCTCAGTATAATCCCTGGTGAAAGTTTCATTTTAAGAGTTAAGGGTGGAGACGGGAAATTTGAAAGCGAGGCTGTTAACTACACAATGC
>NZ_JAGCFH010000245.1 GCF_017650195.1 Ruminococcus sp.
CTGGTTTTCTAATTACTCTGCCCCCTTTTCAGAAGCTGTTGAAAAATACAGCGATGAATGGTTCAAAAGTCATAAACTTGTAATTATCCTTTATCAGGAAACATTTATCAACACCAAATGTCATAAGGTAACAAAGGTGACCAAAGACAAGGTTGAGATAGAACTCCTGAAAAACGGCGGCGATATGGCAATGTGCCAGTGGCATTTTCTTATCGAATTAGACAAGAACGCTGATATAAATGACGATTTTGAAGTCGTTGTCACTGATACATCCATACCTGAAGATCACTCTTTTGGTTCTATAGCGTAATATATACGTATAAAAAATACAAAGCATGATATAGTTAATAAAAGATCCCGGAAGCAACACCTCCGGGATCATTTTTTTATTCAAGCCGAAGCCTTAATGATAGCCTTCTTAATGGCTACAAGATCAAAAACATCTACGCTTCCATCCTTATTAAGGTCTGAAGCCTCATACTGCTCCTTTGTGAAGCCCTCCGACTTGTTAAGCAAATGATCCTGCAAGATCACCAAGTCGGATATATCAAGCTTTCTGTCGGCGTTAAGGTCGCCTGCAACAGCCGTTTCTGATGGTGTACCGCTTCCCTTGCCTATAACAAAATCGCTTGTCACCAACTCGAACTTCTCACCCTTTTCGTCCTCGGCAGTTATCTTGTAAGTATAATCACCGTCGTTGAGGGCGTTAAAGACGATATTGCGGTCAAAATATGAAGAAAGATCATACTTGAAGGCGTTTGGAGTAGCCTCCGCATACTGGCTGGTAACCTCTCCGCTTCGGAAATAAACTCCGCCATAGACCTTTGTAATCTTGAAATTCGATGTAATTACGCCCTTTATCGAAAAAGCCTTGCCCTTGGAAATATTTCCTGTGGGAGATGTGGCTCCTTCTATGGTCATTCCCGATTTGAGCTCAGATTTGAGCTGCATATATGCCATTGAAGCGTAGCCCTTCTTGCCGTTGTAATCAACGTGAGCCCACTCTCCATTGCCCTTGGTCACGGTGAACTCAGCGCCTGCCGGTATTTCTCCGATCACTGCTGACGTAGTATTATGTCCGGCTCTGATATTAAGATAAGTCACAACGCCCTTTGTGGTATACAGACCTGCACACTCCTCGGTGCAACTGCACTCTGGCTCAGCGTTCATTGTTGGCGGAGCAACTGTCGTATTGCCGCCAGCATTGTCGGAATACGTAAAATAACCGAGCGGATCGTAGTAGGTACGCGCTGGCCATCCAGCCTGCAATGTATCGCATATACCAAAATGGAGGTGATTTCCTGAAGAATTCCCCGTACTTCCCACCTGAGCGATGATATCGCCCTGATTTACAGAAGCTCCAGCGCTCACAAGAAGTTGTGAGGCATGAGCGTAGAAGGTGTACACACCGAGGTCGGCATGATAGATTATTACCATATAGCCGTAGCCGTCCTTCCAGTCCGCAGAGGTGACCTTTCCGGTGTAGGCAGCATAAATACTGCTTCCGCCGTTTGCTTCTATGTCAATGCCGTTGTGATATCCGGAAACATCGTTCACATTTCTTGAAGAGTCAAAATAAGTCGTAATATTCCTGAATCTTGATTCCGTAGGCCATACAGCCAGTGCAGCCGCATGAACATTCCTGCTTAAAGGCAGCCATGACTGCATAGTGAATACGAGTGCTATAACAACAAGGACAGCCGCAACTCTCCTGATAGTGTTTTTCATAATAAAACTACTCCTTTACGTAGAGCGTAATTTCTTATACATATATTACCATATTTCACATCAAAAGTCAAACCGCAAAGACACATGGCGGCAATGAACCATATATGTGACACCTATGCCTCTTGTGCAAAAGCGCCTGACTACTTGACAAGACGCTGAAAAAGGAGTAAAATCATAATGTCAGTACACACTAACCAAAGGAGCTGAAAAATATGTTCAAAACCGTAATAAATATCGAAGGAATGATGTGCGGAATGTGCGAGGCTCACGTCAGCGACGCTGTACGCGGAGTGGTCTCCGCCGAAAAGGTGACCTCCTCACACAAAAAAGGCATTACAGAACTTATCACTGAAAATGAGCCTGATGAAAAAGTCCTCAGAGAAGCAATTGAAAAGGACGGATACAAGGTACTCGGTATGACTACTGAGCCCTATGTAAAAAAAGGTCTTTTCGGAAAAAAGTGATTAAAAAGGCAGTTCATAAATGTAGTACTTGTAAAGGAACTTTATTAGTACTGCAATTAATGAACTGCCTTTTGTATTATTCAGTTTTGGGCTCATCCTTTACAAAGAAGTCCTGCACCTTTTTTGTTATCATGGTCAGGTACCTCAGACATGGTTCTGCGATTATCGAGAAGTTCACACAGAGTATGATACATCTGTTTGACATTGAGGATATTGAAAACAGGTCGCTGACGAATACCATACAGCATACAAGACCGAGTCCGCAGCCTATCCATATACCCATTTTCAAAACATCAAGCGGCTTGGATATCTGATAGAGTATCATCATGCCAACAATACTCATAAGTATCGTGGAAGCCGTAGCGATATCGTTTGGAGCCACGCTGAATATATTGCCGAAATATATCATGGCTCCTACGACGAGCACGTCTGTCAGAGCTGCAGGTAGAGCCTTGAGCAGGATATTCATTATGAAGCGTCCCCGTATCAGCTCACGATTTGGCATGAACGACAGGAAGAAGGCAGGAAGTCCAATAGTGAACACGCTTATAAGGGATATCTGCGACGGGAGCAGCGGATACTTCATCCCAAAGCATATCGAAAGTATAGCAATGATGAACGAGAAAATATTCTTTACTATGAACAAGCTGCCCGAGCGTTCGAGGTTGTTGACGACCTTTCGCCCCTCCGCTACTACGTCCGGCATTTTCGAGAAGTCAGACTCCAAAAGCACCAGCTGTGCAGCCTGTGCGGCTACGTCGCTTCCCGAAGCCATTGCAACGGAGCAGTCAGCGTCCTTGAGAGCGAGCACGTCGTTTACGCCGTCTCCTGTCATTGCAACAGTCTTTCCAGCCTTTTTCAGAGCTCTAACGAATTTTCTCTTCTGCTCAGGAGTTACTCTTCCAAATACAGTATATCTTGTTACGGCCTCCTTTATGGAGCTTTCCGTAGTAAGAGTAGTGGCGTCAACGTAATCACCGGCATTCTTTATACCAGCACGCTTTGCCACCTCAGACACGGTCACGGGATTATCGCCTGATATTACCTTTACTTCAACACCCTGCTCAGCAAAATACCTAAATGTATCAGGGGCGTTCTTTCTTATTGGGTTGGACATTATAACAAAGCATACAGGCTCCACCTCAGAGGTCAGCTCCTTACCGTCCGGCAAGCCTCTGTATCTGCCGAAGGCAAGCACGCGGTAGCCTTTACGGCTATAGGAGTCTATCAGCTCACGGTGATCCTTTATATTATTCCTGAGAACGAACTCCGGAGCTCCGAGAACGTAGGAATCCTTTTCAAATGTAACGCTGCTGTACTTAAACTCAGAGGAGAAGCCAGTAGCTGCAACAGCTCTCCTGCCTGCCGGACAGTGGAAATGGTTCTTAATAGCTGCCATAGTCTCGTTGTCTGAATCCTGAGCTGCCGCAAAATCACTGAGCAGACCCTGTATACGATCGTCGTCATCGCCCTCCTCGGCATTCACAACAGCCGATACAGTCATTGTATTCTCGGTGATAGTACCTGTCTTGTCCACGCAAAGCACATCGACACGTGCAAGGGTTTCAATGCATTTCATGTCATGTACAAGAACCTTGTTCACAGCAAGCTTCATAGTACTGATAACGAGGGCAACGCTGGCAAGCAGGAACAAGCCCTCTGGTATCATTCCTATGACTGCAGCCACCATTGACTGAACGCTTGCCCTGATAGTCTCATGATTCAGATAGTATGCCTGATAGAAAAGTATGATGCCTATTGGTATTATAGCAAAGCCTGCAAATTTTACTATCCTGTTCAAGGAGCGTATCATTTCCGACTGTTCACCCTTCTTGGTCTTTTTAGCCTGAATGGTCAGCCTTGATATATATGATTCCCTGCCCACCTTTTCCAGTCTTGCTCGGCAGGTTCCGGAAACGATATAGCTTCCCGACATGAGAGTATCTCCAGGCTTCTTGCTCACCTCGTCAGACTCGCCTGTAAGGAGCGACTCGTTTACCGATACGTTTCCGTCAACTACTATAGCATCGGCGCATATCTGATTTCCTGCTCTGAATATTACGATATCATCAAGAACGAGCTCCTTCGAAGGAACTTTTTTTATTTCTCCATCGCGAACAACAGTAGATACAGGAGCATTCAGCATTGATATCTTGTCGAGGACAGATTTTGAGCGCAACTCCTGAATGATACCTGTCAGAGCATTGGCAATGATGACGGGCATGAAAGTAAGATCACGATACGAGCCTACAACTATCAGCAGCACCGAGAGAATAACAAATATAAGGTTAAAGTAAGTAAAAATATTATCAGAGAGTATCTCCTTCACGGTCTTGGACGGTGCTTCGACGGGACGATTATCGAGACCCTCTTCAATCCTCTGCATTACTTGTTCTTCAGTCAGACCAGTATCGCGGTCCGCCTTTATGCGCTTGTAATCAATGATATCCCTGAATTCACTGGTTTTCATTATTAATAATACTCCTCGCACATTATACTGTATATTATTATAACATATTAAAATACAAATATCAACCCTTGTAGCGAAAATACGTCGTTTAAGAGTAATTTGAGCTTGCAATAAAATAAAATGGTCAATTCACGGTCAACTTTAATGGTATTGGAAGCTGCAATAACATAGGATTATTGTAGCTTTTTGTATCATGTTACACTGCCTCACGTTTTTGCATTTTAGGCATTGTTTTTGTTACAGCTTCACAGCAGTGCAGATCATTATTCTTAAGTGTATAAGAATAAATCCTTAAAGTAACATCGGGACGGGCGTGTCCTGCTCTCCTCGCTGCATCTGCTATGCTGATACCTGCCTGCAACTGTAAACTTACAGAAGTATGCCTGAACATGTGCGGGTGTATTTTCGGAAGATCGTTCTTTTGGGTAAAACTATTGAGCCAACATCTTACTGTCGAAGGATTAAGAAAATGTCCGTTTCTTTTCATTGAATAGAAAACAGAGTTGTCTCTGTAATCCCATTTGCTTCCATATCGCTCCGCTGTTCTGAGATAAAATGATCTGTATTCTCTAAGCATATCCATTATCTCATTGTCCATTGTTAGCCAGCGATCTCCTGCATCCGTTTTACATCCGTTTTGAATGCGCCGTGAACCGTCCTTATCCACTACATAATGCTTGCATATATGGATACGACTATTTTCAAAATCAATGTTATCCCATATCAGAGCGCATATCTCTCCTATTCGGCAGCCTGTTGCAAGCATTATACTGAAAAATACCTGTTACATATAATGCTTATCATCAGAATACAAAGCATTGAAAAATGAGTTGATATCATCTTCACTAAGAGCTTGTACAGGTTTTGAATCACGCTTGGGCGGTGTAGCAGAACTTGCATAGTTACGGGGAATGATGGATTCTTTAAAGGCCATAGCGAGCACGGAATGAATGAACAGATGATACTGATATACAGTTGCTTTTGATACACGTGTTTTCAGAAGATCAGAGTATGCCTTGTTTATCAGAGCAGGAGTAAGCTGTTTCAGCTGAATATGACCGATATAAGGAGCACCCCCGCCTGCGATATCCTCTGTAACTATAAATTTGAAGAAGACAGACCAGACTGTTCCTTGATACCAATAGCATATTCACAGTAACTGTCAAAGGTTATATGAGAGTCACTTTCAGTCTGTTCCTCTATCTGCTTTTCAAAGATTATACCCTGTTTTTCAGCATTCTTTCCGTTCCATGCTTCAGACTTATCATGATCATACTTTATTGACAGAGTTCTGAAGATCTGTTTGTAGGTCAGTGTATCCCTGTGATCATATACACGTATGCGATATGAGGTTATCTTTCCTTCTTTGTTTCTGCGTTCCTGAATGTTTATACTACCGCCACCTTTCTTAATGTGACGGCTTTTGCTGTCTTAAACATATTACCTCCGTTCTGACAGCGGATATATCACTGTCATTATACTACTTTTACACTTTAAAGTCAACATTTCAAGTTGCATTAAGATGATAAATGCAGAATAATCGGAGGTCATGCAGCAACTCCCAGATATTCAAGCAGGGATTGCTTATTGACGAGGATTTTACCTCGTTCACCTTCGCCTGTTCTGATAAAGCGAACCCGTCCTTGAGCTGCCAGCTTACGGATAGTGTGTTCGGAAATACCCCTGACAGCTTCGGTGCATTCTTTGATCGTGAGCATTTCCATCGGCTGGGACCGGTTTTCATTTTTCGCAGGCACGTCATCGACAAGCTCGGTCAGAAGATCTAGAATGCGATCGACAATTTCTTGTTTTGTTCTTTTCAATTTAAATTCCTCCTTGCAGATATTCGTTTGCATAACACGAAAAACGTTATGTATATTGCCTGCGAATCTGCAAAACGTATAACCATTATAGCTCAATACCACTATATATTCAATTGACATAATAACAGAAAAAATCCCTCAGAAAAAATGATTTTCCGAGGGGATACTGCCTGCTCTGACAGGGAGGAGTTCATTGATTTTTGTGTCAAAAAACAAGTGAAACATTCGTTCTGATTGTATATTTAGAACAAATGTTTCACATACATATTTCTGAATATTCAAATGTTCGTGTGAGATTTTTACAAATATGTAGTGTCATAAAATCTTCCTCCTTTGTTTAGGCTTCCTTTCATAACCTGCGTAATACTTCTTAACCGTTCTCCAATCCATATCATATTCTCGTCCGAGAGCTGCGAAATTTGGCTTGGAATTCAATGCTTTAAATATCATGAGATCTCCTTTTAGTTGATCAATTCTGTTTTGATAATTCATAATGATACACCTCCAGATAGAAGTATATCATATTTCTGAAAAAAAGAAAAAATAAGAATGTAGTTTTTCCGACA
>NZ_JAGCFH010000246.1 GCF_017650195.1 Ruminococcus sp.
CTGCTTGTCATTAAAACAGGTCTGTTTGTTCCGACTCACGGAATAGTGCATATGTGCATTTGCTTTCTGATCATCATTATTCTTTTGATCGTTGACAGAAGATATGTAAAGCTTGGGACGATAGTTTGTATGTTCTGCGGCGGACCGATAATCGATTTCTTCACATGGCTGCTAAGCGGTTTTAAAATCGGAGATGCAGTTATGCCTGTAAAAATAGTTGTATTGATCATAGGTTGCGGAATACTGGCATTCGGAATGTCGATTGTTATCAAATCTGAGGCAGGTACAGGACCAAACGACCTTGTAGCAGTTGTCATCAGCGACAAAAGTAAGATACGTTTTGCTGCTGTAAGAATTGTTACGGATGTGATATTTGTATTGACAGGCTTTCTGCTTGGCGGCAAATTTGGCATAGGCACAATAATCTGTGCATTTCTTGTTGGTCCTGTTGCAGATGTCTGTATGCCGTTTTCAAAATCTTTGGCAGATAGATGTGTACATAGAATAAGAAAAAATAATTCATAGGAGGATGCTTTATGTTTGAAGAAAAAGGAACCGTAAAATGGGGCGTTATGGGTACTGCAGGAATCGCGTCATGGGGTACTATCCCCTGAATGCAGAAAGCTGAAGGCTGCGGGCTGTATGCGATAGCAGGCAGAAGCCTCGAAAAAGCCCAGGCTTATAAGGAGCGTTTCGGATTTGAAAAAGCTTATAAAGGATATGATGCGCTGCTGTCTGATCCGGAAGTGGAGGCAGTATATATACCATTGCCGAATGATTTACACTGCGAATGGGTAATAAAGGCTCTTAACGCTCATAAGCACGTATTGTGCGAGAAGCCTCTTGCTATGAATGAGGGTGAGCTTCGTCGTATGTTTGCAGCAGCAAGGGATAACGGTGTTATACTTATGGAAGCTTACGCATATCTCCACAGCCCTTATATATGCCGCCTCAAGGAGATAATTTCATCGGGCGAGATAGGAAAGGTAGACTATATCGATACCGCATTCCTTACCCAGGACTATTCTGAGGATATCAGACTTCACAAGGAGCAGGGCGGCGGAGGAATATATGATGTAGGCTGTTACTGTACATCTATGATACTTTCGCTCATTGATTCACCGGTAAAGTACATAAAGGCTGATGCAGAGTTTGGCGGCACAGGCGTCGATCATATGGCTTCTGTTCTTATTGGCTTTGAGGATGGTTCAAGAGCTTCATTCAATGCGGGCATGATACTCGGCACTGATACCAGCGACAGGTACGACAGGCTGTTTATCCATGGCTCCAAGGGATATATTCGTTCTGATGTTGAGTATAACGGTGAGGGTGAGCTGTCATTTGAGGTAACAGTTAAGGATTCAAATGGTGAAAGAGTTACACGAACCGAAACTGTTGATGCTGGTTCCAACTACAGTATGGAGATGGAGCAGATGAATGAATGCATTAAAGGGAAAGCAACGCCGTATATCACAGAGAAATATTCAACCATGAATATGCGGATTCTCGATAGTATACTTGATGCAGTCGGATATAATGACTCAAAGGAGCAGTTCGTCCTGGCAAATGGGACAGTGATCCCGGCAGTAGGCTACGGTTCATACCTTTCAACAGAAAATGGCGGAGTTCAGACTATTATAGATGCCCTTGATGCCGGCTACCGCTATATAGACACGGCGCAGTTCTACGGAAACGAGGAACAGATCGGTGAAGCTATAGAACGTTCGGGTATTCCAAGAGAGGAGATATTCCTGTGCAGCAAGGTATGGCATACCGATCTTGGCAGAGAGAAAACGCTGAGATCATTTGAAGAGTCTTGCATGAAGCTTAAAACCGATCATCTTGATATGTATCTTATACACTGGCCTAAGAGTGACGGGAATGATGATGAATGGTTTGAAAAAGTCAGCGGTTCATGGGCAGCAATGGAGGAGTTATATGAGCAGGGAAGAGTAAAAGCCATAGGTTTGTCTAATTTCCTTCCGCACCATATAAGACCTCTTTTAGAAGTTGCACGGATCCGTCCTATGGTAGACCAGTTGGAGCTTCACGTAGGATATATGCAGGAATATACGCTTTCATACCTCCGAAATGAGGGGATACTTCCTCAGGCATGGAGCCCTCTTGGCAGAGCAAAACTTATAAATGACGGTGCAGTATCAAAGATAGCCGCAAAATACGGCTGTACCAGTGCTGCATTATTGCTCAGATACCTTAATCAGCGAGGTATTCCTGTTATCCCGAAAGCTGCATCAAAGGAAAGAATGAAGGAAAATCTGGATATATTTGGCTTCAGGATCTCTGCTGACGATATGTCATACCTTTCATGTCTCCCTGAGAGAGGATGGTCGGGAGAGCATCCTGATGAAGTATAGGCAATTAATGGACAATTTTTAATTCCGCCCGTATGGACGGAGATCATTTTAATATTTTATGCTGAAGTGTGTTCAGCGAAATTATAAGGAGGAAGATTCAATGAAAGTACTTATAATCAATGGAAGTCCCCGACCCGAGGGCAACACATCTGTCGCAGTGAATGAGTTGGTAAGAACATTTGAGGCAGAGGGTGTTGAGACCGAAGTGTGTCAGATAGGCAGCAAGAATATCCGCGGATGTATTGCCTGCGGAAAATGCGCGGAGCTTGGACGTTGTGTATTTGACGATGCAGTAAATGAGATCGCAGCTAAATTTGAAGCAGCTGACGGCCTTATAGCAGCCTCTCCTGTTTACTACGCTTCGGCAAATGCAACTCTCATAGCCTGCCTTGACAGACTGTTTTACAGCTCTCACTTTGATAAGACCATGAAGGTTGGCGCGAGCGTTGTTGTTGCAAGACGCGGAGGCTGTTCGGCGACATTTGACGAGCTGAACAAATACTTCACGATCTGTGGTATGCCTGTTGCTTCAAGCACATACTGGAACAGCGTTCACGGCAGATTGCAGCGCGAAGCCGAATTCGATACGGAGGGCATGCAGACTATGAGAAACCTTGCAAGGAATATGTCGTTCCTGATGAAGTCAATCGCTCTCGGTAAGGAAAAATATGGCCTGCCCCAGAAGGAAGCATGGAATCCAACGCATTTTATCAGAAATGATTTGAAGTAAGAGGTAAGTATATATGAAAAGATTTGTTGAAGTACATTATTACATAAAAGACGGAAAACGCAACGATTTTTACAGAACACTAATAGAGAGCGGCATAGCCAATGCCTCCCGTGCTGAGGAAGGAAACGAGAAATACGAATACTACTACAGTCCCGATAATGAAAACGAGCTTCTGCTGCTGGAGGTGTGGAAGTCAGCAGAGGCTGTGGAGCTTCATCAGCAGTCGGCTCACTTCAAACTGCTTGGCGAGTTGAAAAAGGAATACGTTACCGAAACCGCATTTATGCGATATGAAATAGCGGAATGAGATAAACCAAATCGAGATTAGAGGTGAGTGAGTATGGCATTAAAGCTAGACAGCATCGTTCCGTGGGGAAGAAATATAGACGAATACACAGAGATGTTTTTGTTAAGCGACGAAGATTTGAAAAAACGAATTGCCGGATTTGGTGATGGTCCTGCAAGTTTTAATTATCAGGCAACGATGCGTGGTTATAACGTTACATCTTTTGATCCTATTTACTGCTTTTCAAAATCGCAGCTTGAAGCACGAATAAACGAAGTAAGAACTGTTATTATGAAGCAGATGTCTGAGAATAAAGAAAACTACATTTGGAATAAGATCAAGTCACTTGAGGAACTTGAATCCATAAGAATGGCATCAATGATGCTGTTTTTACAGGATTATGAAAAAGGCTTGATCGAAAAAAGATATGTATTCCACGAATTACCTGACAGAATTGATTATCCCGATGACAGTTTTGAAATAGGTCTGAGTTCCCATTTCCTTTTGATGTACACATCCTTAGGATACGATTTTCATATTGCTGCTATTTCAGAGATGCTCAGACTATGTAAACAGGTACGCATATTCCCATTGTGTGATCTTGACAGCAATGCATCCGAAATGATAGAACGTGTTATAGATTATTTTCGTAAAAAATATAACGTGGTTATTAGATGCACAGATTACGAGTTTCAGAAAGATGCAAATAAATTATTAATAATCAATAAATGACATAATGAAATGATTAAGTTCAGTAACCAGGAATTCTGAAGTATATCAATAGCCTGTGGCCTATTGACATACAAAAAAAGTATGTCATATAAGTTGTTTTTTGGCTTTTGAAATATTGCAATAAAAACAGCCACCTTATTGAAAGATGATTGGAGCCGGTTATTACCGGCTCCGTCTCATTTATGTAAACTTTCTTTCGTATTCTTTGAGCCTGCGATAGAAGATATTAGCTTGGAGGCCCATTTCTTTCTGAAACCATACTGCCGTAATAGCGCCCGACTTCCACTGCTCGTACAGCTCACCGAACTTTATCCAGTCGATAGGTAAAGGTTGTCTTCCTTTGTATTTTCCTTGAGATTTTGCAATAGCGATTCCTTCACGCTGACGCTGTAAAGTTTGTTCTCGTTCAAGCTCAGAGAGTGCTGCAAATATAGACAGAACGAATCTTCCTTGCGGAGTATTGGTGTCTATGTTTTCTTTACTGCTCACGAGTGTTACTTTTTTCTGCTGAAGCACATCGATAATGTTAAGCAGATCTCTTGTGGATCTTCCGAGCCTGCTTATGCTCTCAATGTAAAGCGTGTCTCCCTCACGGACGTATTCGAGCATTGCTTTCAGCTCAGGTCGGTTAGCATTCTTACCGGACATCTTCTCAGCAAAGATACGCTCGACCTGAAATTGCTTCATTAGAGCTTCCTGCCTAGCTGTCTCTTGATGTTCGGTTGAGACACGGATGTATCCGATCTTACCCATTAGAATGCTCCTCCATAGCAATTCTCGTACACATCTTCACCCAAAATGTATTTAACATCTTTAAGAGCTTCACGGAGCAGGCTATGATCTACAAGCATTTCCTCAACTTCATCACAGGTATAACCATAGTCAAGTAGAAGCTCCACATCAGATGAATCTACGCCATAGCAGCCGCAGTATGCCAGCAGTATTTCCTCGTGCATATTATAATAAGAAGATACGTCATCATCATACCAGCTCATGTATTTCGAACGATATATCTTAGGCTCAAACTGTGACCTTGTGATCTTTCCGTTTCGGTCGATACGAAGAATATCACCTTCCTCAGTATCTACACGTTTACTCTCGAACTTATGTAAGCCCAGCTGTTTCAACGCCTTCTTCATGATTGTCTCTGTACTGGCATATACGTATAAGCCTATTGTCTCGAAATGAAGCAGGTACATCGGATTTGAGCCTTTTATAATGTATAATGTGTTATACTGATCAAGTACAGTGAATGTGAAGTTGCCTTCAACTGCCTCAGCCATATACTGTAAGCTGTCAAAGTCAAGCTTTCCCTGCTTCTCTATTAACTGTACACCGATATAGCTGTCGGTATCTATGTATGTATTCGGTATTACTCCGTCCTTGCGTAAATCTCTGTCGTTCCAGAGTACGCCATTATGTGCAAAGGCAAACTCCTTATCAGCATGACCAGCGAACGGATGATTGTTGTAATTCTGCTTCTTATCGCCCTGGGTAGCTAACCGCGTATGTCCCATAATTGCCTTTGTTTCTGCTGGAGCGTTGAAGTGCAGCTTATGAGCTGGCTTAGGTCTTTTGAATATAGTGACCTTACCGTCGTGTATATAGCTTATGCCTGCAGCATCTGTGCCTCTTTCTTCAGCAGCATTAGCAAGAGCCTGTGTTAGTTTCTTTAGTACCCTATACGGAACGATTCCTTTATAATCGAGCCATCCAAATAGTGCGCACATATCAATTATCCTCCTTATCATTGTCGCAGCTGATACCATCAATAGCGCCGCCTGCGAAAAGTATTGTAGCGATAACACCAACCGTCTTTAGCACATCTTTAATGTCCTGCTCAGTATCTTCATCCATACCGAATAAATCTGATAATAAGCCCATTTTACATATCCTCCTGTGTTTCGATTTCTTCATTGATATAGAGCCTGCGCTCTTTCAGGTACTGGATCAATTCAGGTTCCTTTACCGTATCTACAAACTCACTCCAACTCATATTCGCTATGCCTTCATCTGTCAGACTGATAGCGAGATCGCAGATATCATTTACAAGTTCTAATGCAGC
>NZ_JAGCFH010000247.1 GCF_017650195.1 Ruminococcus sp.
GCCTTACCGTTGCAAAAGTGACGGATACCTCCTTCAGTGTTTCCATAATCCCCCATACAGCGTCACAGACCACTCTCGCCACGAAAAAGAAGGGTGACATTGTGAACCTTGAAAACGATATCATAGGCAAGTACGTTGATAAGCTTATGAAGCCTGCAGAAAATACCGAAAAAAGCGGCATAACAATGGAATTTCTTACAAAAAACGGTTTTTAAAGGAGAAATAATATGAATTTTTTAAAAACGGCTGTTCTGATCTCCCTTTTATTTTCAGCGACACTGACAGGCTGTAAAAGCGACAGTGGAGTCAATGCCAATGCCAAATACAACTCGGAAGGTAAGAAAACAGAAACAGGCGACCACAAAGTCGATCCTGACTCTCTCGGCATAGACCTCGATGCAGCAAAAAAGGACTACCAGACAGACCTTTTTACTCAGATGGACTTCGTATTCGATACCGACCAGAGCGTTTCGGAAGTAGGTGTTGAAATAAACACCGGAAATATAACCATAGCCTACTCCGGAGACAACAAGACCGGTCTTTCTCTGGAGTATACCGTTTACGCTGACACAGATGAGGTCTGTCAGGAGGTAAAGAGCCACTTGAATGCAACTGCTGAAACAAACGGCAGCAGGCTTGATCTGAAGCTCATCGAGGACAAGACAGGTGAGAATATCGACAGCTGGCTCAAAAAGAATATCCCTGACTGCCGCGTGGAATGTGATCTTTATATTACTGTCCCGAAATTCGTAAAGAGTTTCAATGCAAAGGAAACTGTGGGAAATATCTCATTCGGTGAACTGAGCGGTAAATTCAGCGCCGATGTGAACGTCGGTAATATATGCTGTAACGGCACCAGATTCACTGAGGCTTCGGAACTGAAATGCATTGTAGGCAATATCGATCTGATGGACTGCACCTACAAGGCTGACACAGATATATCCGCAGATACAGGCAACATCTCATTCGGACTGCCGACAAGCGGTTCCGGTGGTGCAAAGCTCAAAGTCGCTGCCGATACCGGAAACATTATGATAAAGGGAAATGGCAGCTACGATGTCTCAGACGAAAAGAAAAAGGGTACTTCACACAGCATGACCATAAGCGTCGAAGACTGTACCGCGGCTCTGTCCGTTAAAAGCGGCGAAATAACCAAAGAGTAAGGAGTAATTCTATGTTCCGCTACAACACTGTTGATGAAGCCTGCGAGGCTCTACGAAACGGCGAGATTATCCTCGTTACAGATGACGAGGACAGAGAAAACGAAGGCGACATGATATGCGCCGCACAGTTTGCAACAACAGAAAACGTAAACTTCATGGCTGCTCACGCAAAGGGGCTTATATGTATGCCCATGAGCGCCAAGCTTTGCGACAGGCTTCATTTGCCGCAAATGGTGGACTACAACACCGATAACCACTGCACAGCCTTTACGGTATCCATAGATCATGTGAATACCACTACGGGTATTTCTGCAGAGGAAAGAGGCTATACAGCCCGCATGTGCGTATCTCCCAATTCAAAGCCGGAGGACTTCCGGCGACCGGGACATAATTTCCCTCTTACCGCAAAGAAGAACGGTGTTCTCGAACGTGAGGGACATACGGAAGCTACAGTTGATCTCATGCGTATCGCCGGTCTTGAGGAATGCGGTCTATGCTGTGAGATAATGCGTGACGACGGCACCATGATGAGAACTGAAGAGCTCCAGAAAAAAGCCGCAGAATGGGGCATGAAGTTCATAACCATAAAGTCGCTCAAAGAGTACAGGAAGGTACACGATGTACTAGTAGAGTGCGTTGCGAATACAAAGCTCCCCACAAAATACGGTGAGTTCCGTGCTCTCGGATATGTCAACAAGCTCAACGGAGAGCACCACGTTGCTCTTGTGAAGGGCGATATAGGTGACGGACAGGATATACTCTGTCGTGTACACTCAGAGTGTCTTACCGGCGACGCTTTCGGCTCGCTTAAATGCGACTGTGGACAGCAGTTTGCTGCGGCTATGTCTCAGATAGAAAAGGAGGGGCGTGGAATACTCCTCTACATGAGACAGGAGGGACGAGGCATAGGACTTATCAATAAGCTCCGCGCCTACGAATTGCAGGACAAGGGAATGGATACACTTGAAGCGAATCTTGCACTGGGCTTCCCGGGAGATATGCGCGAATACTACATCGGAGCGCAGATACTTCGCGATCTCGGTTGCAAAACACTGAGACTGCTGACCAACAATCCTGATAAGGTATACGGACTCAGCGGCTTCGGACTGGAAATAAAGGAGCGTGTGCCAATACAGGTTGACGCTACCGCCTACGACCTGTTCTATCTTAAGACAAAGCGCGACAAGATGGGACATATTCTTAATTATTGAGGTGTTTATTATGAGTACTTTTTTCACAGTCGTTCTTATCATTCTTTGCACAGCTGCTCTTGTATATGATATATGCTGTTTCATTTCATGGTCAAGAGCAAAGGAAAAGTCGTTCATAAGTAATATCTGGGCGCTCGCTGTTATTCTTATTCTTGCTGCCTGTGGTTTGTTTGTAAAAAACACCGTCCATTCTATTCTACTGATATCACTTGCGGTACTTATTATCCCCTTCGATATCACCTGCCTTTCACCGGAAGGGATCAGGACTGCTATTTTTGCAAACAAGGGCATTTCTCCCGTGAAAAACCTGAGCTATGAATACGGCAAGGGGCTGTTCGGAATAGAAAAGCTCGATCTTTTCATAAACGATAAAAAGTTCGCAAAGGGCTTCAATCTTGGCATAAAGAAGATGAAGACAGTAAAAATGCTTGCAGACTGGTACGGCAAGCACGGCTACGAAAATCCTCTTACAAAATAAAGGAGCTGCATAATGACTGCATCGAGGATAATCTCAATAGTTATACTGTGTTTTGTGAGCACAGTATTCGTTTTCGGCATCATAGGCTATTTTATATTCAGAAGACGCGTAAAAACTAAAAAAACAGCCGTAAAGCTCAAGAGGCAGCTCAAAAAGAATGTTGTATGGTGGAGTTGCTGCTGGGTTGCATGGCTGCTCATCGGTTTCATGTACTGGAATGCTGCAAGAATAGAGCATAATTCTGAAAAGCTCGTAAACTTCAGTCTGATGTTCATTGCTGGAGTGCTTATCACAATACTCCTGCTGCTGGATTTCTTCATAGGCAAATTTGCCTACATAACCTCACAGAGAGTGTATTTCCCTGATAATTTCGGTCTCGCAAGGAATAAAAAGAACGTCATGTACAAGTTCAACGGAAACACTCTACAGCTCTGGTTCAACAACGGCATAATGCCTAAAGAATTCTCAGTTCCGGAAAAGGAAGAGGAGCTCAGGAAGCTGCTCAAGGACAACTACAAACTCAACAAGACAGTATAAATTCACAGAAAGGAAGAATAACAATGAAAACTTATGAAGGAAAACTCGTTTCAAAGGATATAAGAATAGGTATCGTCGTTGCACGTTTCAACGAATTCATCACCTCAAAGCTCCTCGGAGGAGCTGTTGATGTACTCAAGCGTCACGACGTAAGCGAGGGCGCAATTGATATTGCATGGGTACCCGGTGCCTTCGAGATCCCTCTCATAGCTTCAAAAATGGCTAATTCAGGCAAGTATGACGCCGTTATATGCCTAGGTGCTATAATAAGAGGAAGCACCTCCCATTACGACCTTGTCTGCAATGAGGCTGCAAAGGGCATAGCTCAGGTATCACTCCAGACAGGCATACCGGTGATGTTCGGCGTCATCACTACAGAAAATATAGAGCAGGCTATCGAACGTGCAGGTTCAAAGGCTGGAAACAAAGGCAGCGAATGTGCTGAGGGAGCAATTGAGATGATAAATCTCATAAGAGAGATAGAAGCTTGATGCCAAACCTTATTTTCGACTACGACGGCACGATTCACAACTCCATGCTCACATACGCTCCAGCCTTCCGTGGCACTATGAAGTGGCTCTCAGATAACGGATATATCGCCGAAAAGGAATATACTGACGACGAGATAAGCTGTTGGCTGGGCTTCAATTCCACCGATATGTGGAACAGCTTCCACCCCGAGCTTGATCCGGAAATAAGGGAGAAAGCCCGTCTTATGCTGGGAAAGGACATGGCTGAGCGCATCGACCGCGGTGAGGGGGCCCTTTACGACGGAGCTGAGGAAATGCTGTCAGAGCTGAAAAAGCGCGGCTACAAGCTGATATTTCTCAGCAACTGCCGCTTTCACTACCTTGAACGCCATAAACGAGTGTTCAGACTCGAACGCTTTTTCGACTGTTTCTATTGCTGTGAGGCTTATAATTTCATACCCAAGTATGAGATATTCAAAAGGATAGCTCCTGCTCATAGTGGAAGCTTCATAGTCATAGGCGACCGTTTCCATGATATAGAGACCGCCGTAAGAAATGGACTACCGTCCATAGGATGCAGCTACGGCTTCGGCTCCCGTGAGGAGCTGTCCGCTGCGAATATCATAGTTGACAGTATAGCCGATATACCTTACGCGGCTGACAAGCTTTCACAATGAAAGGAAGGGGATGTACATGAGAGCTGTCCGTCTCATAGCTTTTGCAGCAGCTGCTGTTCTTACCGTTACGAGTATCTCATGCTCGGACAACAACAGACCGCCGCGCATATCACGCTACAGGGACAAGATAAAGGAATTCAAGATCGGTCAGACAGGCATCGAAAGCACTGACACCACCGATCAACTTCCTGACCGTATAGATTTGAAAAACGTCGAGGATAATGTACAGAAGCTCCTTGACGATATTATAAAGACTGATAATGAAGAAGCGGTCAAAGCCGATATAGACACACTTTTTGCTATTTACGACCAGATCTACGAAGCCCGTACAAATGCCGAATTCGTGTTTTACCGTAATTATACTGACAAGCATATAGAGGATCTCTACAACGAATACTACCATGACGCCTCTGTTTCTGCCGACCTTATCACATACAGTTTCAGCCGCGGCAATGATAGTGACTATTCATATCTTTTCGATGAGTATTTCTCAGACGACAGCGAGGAACATTCTGTACGTAATCTTTCTGCTGCCCTGGCAGAAGCTGAATCGAGCTTCCTCGAAATAGCAGAAACAAAGAGCGAATACTATAATGTAATAAACGATGTATCCCTTTCTGAAGAAGAGAAGGATCTGCGCTGTGCAAAACTTCTCCTCGAGCTTGTGGAGGACTATACTCCCGAGTCCTTCTACACACAGTACGACAGGGACTATACTGGTGAAGAAATAATAGAGCTTGGCAAGACAATAAACGACAAGATAATCCCAACATATCAGGATATGCTTGACGATTACTTCGACTCAGTATTGTGGTCCGATCTTTTTGATGACGAAGATTCTGAAGAGGACCCCTTCGAGACTGTAAGGCAGTACGCACAGACTCTATCCCCTGAGCTTGACAAATACTCACAGAAGCTCATGGACGAAAAGCTATACTCTATATGCTACAACGACGACGCCTATGAGGGAGCCTTCACCGACGAGCTCCCGACACAGGACAGCGCAATGATATTCATAGGATATATGGACAGCTACAGGAGCAGACTTACCGCTGCAATTCATGAATTCGGACATTTCTACGCCACATTTTTCGACGATACACATGCTCTTATAGCAAAAAACAATCTTGATATCGCTGAGATACAGTCACAGGGCTTTGAACTGCTATTCATGCAGTTCTATGATGATATCTACGGAAGATCATCAGACAGCATGAAGCTGTACAGGATACTCAACATTCTCGATTCCGTGGTATCCGGCTTCCTTGTAGGAGAATTCGAGTACAGCGTGATAAAGGACAAGGACAGCTTAAGCCCGGAGGAAGTAGTGGACAAGTTCAACAGCTACCTTGGCAAGCTTGAAATAGACTATCATCTTTACGAGATACCTCATATATTTGAAAGTCCTGGCTACTACATAAGCTATGCCACATCGGCACTAGCAAGCCTTGACCTCCTTGATGATGTTATGAACGATCCTTCGCGTGCTCTTGAAAAGTATGAAAAAATTGCAAGGATATCAAACAATTCAGGGGAATACAGCTTTCGTGCTGCCCTGAAGGAATGCGGCTTCGACGACGTACTAAATGAAGAATACATAACCTCCCTTGCAGAAAACCTCAGGAAGTATTCTAAGGAGCTCAGCAAATAAAAACTAAAGGGGCTGTAAAAAAACAGCCCACCAAAACAACACAGTTGCCTCTTCAAGAAAAATTTGAAGGGGCAACTGTTTTTTTCATGTTAATTGTTGAAAACTTCTCAAATTCCCCATAAACAGGGTATAACGAACAAGCA
>NZ_JAGCFH010000248.1 GCF_017650195.1 Ruminococcus sp.
ACGGTGTTGACCATATCGAACTGAGAATGTTTGACCTCAATCCGTCTGCACCTCTCGGAATCGATGGCAGAGACCTTGAATTTGCACATCTGCTCATACTGTATCTGCTCTCACAGCCCGATATCTACTTCACTCCCGAATCGCAGGAAAAAGCAGTCAGCGACCATAAAAATGCGGCACTGCTCAATCCCGACGCTGAACTCCTTGAACGTGCCGAAAACGTGCTTGAGGAAATGGAAAAAAATTTCAGCACCAATAAAAAAGCACTTGAAGTAATCGGCTTTGAAAAAGGAAAAATAAGCGGACGTAAGGTCAGTAATTGCTCTGACAGCACTAAACTCTATAAGTAAGGCGGTGACATAAATGTGCGAGCTTCTCGGCTTCACTTCGGCAAGAAATACCGATATATCAGATTATCTGCGGACATTCTTTTCCCACAGTGACAAGAATCCTCACGGCTGGGGAATGATGTACGAAACTGACAGGCGTGAAATACTGAAAGAACCTGTCAGCGCAGAAAAAAGCTCATATCTGTCTGACATCATCGACTATATGCCGCCGCAGAAAGCAGCTCTCGCACATATAAGATTTGCCACCGTGGGAACTATCAGCGAACGCAACTGCCACCCATTCACAGGCACGGATATTTCTGGCAGAGAATGGACTCTTATCCACAACGGAACTATCTTCAGCAGTAGGCATAATCACCGCTATTCTGCTGTACAAACGGGAGATACCGATTCCGAGCGCTTTTTTCTGTCGCTCCTTGACAATATGAATGAGCATATAGCAAGAAGTGTTCCCAATGAGCGTGAGCGCTTCGAGATAGTGAATAAATTCATCGTTGAAAATGCTCCAAGGAACAAGCTCAACCTGATGATATACGACGGTGAGCTTCTCTACGTCCATAAAAATCTGAAAAACACCCTCTGCTTCAAAAGGCTTGATGACGGGCTCATTTTCTCCACCAAGCCCCTTGATGACGGAGTGTGGATACCATTCCCTATGGCACAGGTGATAGCTTACAAAAACGGTCAGGAGGTCCACCGCGGCGACCGCCACAAGGGCACTTTCGTACCGACGCTGGAATACATTACAGCTATGGACGCAATGTATATTTAAGGAGATAATATGGGATATAATTTTTACCGCTGGGAAAACGCCACAGTTCCGCCTATAAACAATGATTTCAAGGGCATAGCTTCTCCGCAGAAGCTCTATGATGCTCTTACGGAAATATGGTGCGAATATACCTGCGCTCCAAGACTGCGTGATAAGTGGAGCAAGGATAATATCACTCTCGGACAATGTTCCATAACAGCATTTCTGGCACAGGACATCTTCGGTGGAAAGGTTTATGGTGTGCTTCGTCCCAAGGGGAATTACCACTGCTACAATGTTGTGGGAGACGTTGTATTCGATCTCACCAGTGAGCAGTTCGGAGATGAAAAGCTGGACTATACCGATAACCCCGAACAACTTCGTGAGGTGCATTTCGCCAAAACCGAAAAGCTTGAGCGGTATGAGTACCTCAAAGCTGAGCTTATAAAATTTCTGGAGAAAAAACATGAGTGCAAATGAACTGAAACAGGCTGTTATCACCGAAAACGAAATTGCTTTTTCACATAAGGGCAACGATTATTTACTTTACGGCTGGGATCAGTGCGACGGCTATGTACTCAGCCTTGAATGTGAGGGCGAGCTTGTATGGCAGTCCGCACCGCAGCCGAAAAAAGCATGCATAGAGGAATTTATCAGCTATTATTCCGAACTATAACCGACTATAGATTTTCGGGATTGGACAGTTGCTGCATTATGCAGTATAATACAATCATCAAATGAAAGGAGTTGTTTCACGATGAAAAAGATATGTTGTTGTTTCTCGCTTAGCAATAGAATATTAGTTCATCGGAGAAACAGCACTTTTGTATTCTGATCATGCGCTGCTGCGCAAATAAACGAACAAAGGGAATGCAGCAAAACAGCTTCCTTTAACAGAAAAGTGTGTTACCGAGTCTGAAATTATGGGCTCGGTATTTTTATGCCGCGAATCCGCCGGAGGTGGCTCCCCTCTGCGTTCCCTATTTTTACGTATTAAGGAGAATTAATTATGAGCAAGTATATTTTTACATCTGAATCCGTTACAGAGGGACACCCCGACAAGGTCGCAGACCGTATCTCTGACTCTATCCTCGACGCTTACCTTGAAAAAGATCCGACAGCGAGAGTAGCCGCAGAGACAGTTCTCAAAAACAACACTGTTATCCTCGCAGGTGAGATAAGCTCCTCTGCTGAGATAGATACAGAAAAAGTAGTCCGTGACGCAATAAATAGTATCGGTTATGACCATGAAGCACTTGGTTTTGACGGTCATACAGCGGAGATAATCAACCTGCTTGACAGGCAGTCTCCCGACATCGCTCAGGGCGTTGACTCTGCACTTGAAGTAAGAGAAGAAAATGGTACAGACATCGGTGCAGGAGATCAGGGCATAATCTTCGGCTACGCTGTAAATGAGACATCCGAGCTGCTTCCGCTGCCAATATCACTGGCACACAGACTTGCATACAGACTTACAGAAGTACGCAGGAACGGCACTCTTTCTTATCTCCGCCCCGACGGCAAAACGCAGGTATCTGTAATTTATGAGGATGACAAGGCTGTAGGCATTGACACTGTACTTATATCAACTCAGCACGATGAAGAAGTATCACAGGAACAGCTCCGCAGCGACCTTTTCGAATATGTGATAAAACCTATTATCCCCGAAAACTGGCTTAATGACGAAGTACGCATACTTGTAAACCCCACAGGCAGATTTGTTATCGGAGGACCTGTCGGCGACAGCGGTCTCACAGGCAGAAAGATCATCGTTGATACCTACGGCGGAGCTGCACATCACGGCGGCGGAGCATTCAGCGGTAAGGACTCCACAAAGGTTGACAGAAGCGCCGCTTATGCCGCAAGATGGGCTGCAAAGAACATCGTAGCCGCAGGACTTGCAGAACGTGCAGAGATACAGCTGGCATACGCTATCGGCGTGGCTGCTCCCGTATCTATTTATGTCAATACATTCGGAACAGGTATTATCCCCGACGAAGATATACAGGCTGCCGTTTCGGAAGTATTTGACTTTACACCAAGCGGAATAATCAGAGAACTTGAACTCAGAAAGCCGGTATTCGCTCAGACTTCAGCATACGGACATTTCGGCAGACCTGATGCTGACTTCACATGGGAACGTACAAACAAAGTATCAGCACTTAAAAAAGCTCTGAATGTTTCAGTGAATGCGTAAGTTTATGATCAGACATAAAAAAGCTTCTTCAGTTACGAAGAAGCTTTTTTCTTTACAGCTTATACTGCATGAAATTATTATTCTTTACGAAGCCGAAATCAGTGTACAGTAAAACACCCATATCCGAAGCGGTTATCTGAACAGTACCGCAGCCGTGTTTTCTTGCCTCATCGACTACCAGTGACAGCAGCTTTTTTGCGATACCCTGTCTTCTGTATGATTTGTCCGTGAACATACTTGACAGAAGCGCTATCTTACCGCTGGGGCAGCCGAAATAAGGCGGCTTTTCAACGATGGATATCCCGCTTGTTCCGATTATTTTTTCATTGTCCAGAGCTATCCACGAAATGAAAGTATTGTCTGCCATATGACGCTGATAGTAATCTTTCAGTGCAGGTCTCAGATCGATATCCTCTTTTGCCCCCTCTTCACGAAGCTGATTTATTCTCATTGTAATAAAAGTTTCAAGTTCTTTATCCGATAATCTTCTGTAAGCGATATTCATAAATGCACCTCATTTCTGTATTTCCCAGTAACCTTTATAGGCGTATCCGTCATGTGTTCCGATCAGAAGATCTTTTGATTTTATAAAGCCGAATTTCTGAACAGCCTTTATCCTTTCCACTGCATAATCGGGGACTTTTGTTATTATCTCATCACAGTTAAACAGTTCAAAAGCAGGCGGAACTATAAGCGATATAATATCGTACAATACGCTTTCTTTCTCATAAGCACTGCCTACGTCGAGGCGCAAAACTCCATCTCCGCTAAAGGCGTCATCGGAGTCGCGGTGAAATAACTCAACAGTGCCTATTGCCTTTGAAGCAGCTTTGTCAATGATCGTGAATCTCACAAACCACTTTGTTTCATACGATGATAACCAGAATTTTATTGCGTCAAGCATTTTCTCTTTCGTGGGATAATAGAAGTTATCTCCGTCACAGTTGTCGCTGTTGAAAAAAGGCAAGGCGTTTTTATCGCTGTAAACCTGCAGCAGATCATCTGCGTCCTGTTCCTCAACAAAGCGCAGCAGATACTTGTCGTCTTCAAAAGCAGGACAATTACTGTAAACATCTGTCATAATATCACCTCAGCGCTTTTCTCATTATTATGGTATTTCCGTTCTCACAAAATGTCACAAATCCGAATTTCTCATACAACTTTATCGGACCCGTAAAAGCTAATGCGTTGTTATGCCCCTGTTTCATGGGGTAAGCCTCAATAAAAGCGTACCCGTCATTTTTTGCGTCTGAGCATACTCGATCAAGCAATGCGGTTGCTATGCCATTTCCGCGGTAATCGGGAGCTATCTCAAAGCAGACCACAGATTTTATCTGTCCTTTTTCCTGACAGCCCACAGGCTTTTCATCGGAAGGCACGTTGTCAAGATCAAACTCTCCTACACGATAATAATTCATTCTGTCATTAGCATTGCACCAGCCTACAACCAAACCGTCAGCAAAAGCCAGATAGCCTTTTATCGTACCTGCTCTCACCATTTTAACAGCTGATTCCCGCAGCGCCCGTTTCCAGTTTTCTGCTCCTCCACCGTATATTTCGGACTTTGCGAATAATTCAGAATCTATCTGTTCCTTGCTCATATTGAACGCATTGCAGTAGCAGGGATAATAAGGTGAACCGTCCGAAAAAGCTCTATTATCAAAAAAGTCAAAGTATACTTCTTCTAATTCTGGAGTTAAGGCTTTTATTTCTATATTCATTCGTTCCATCCTTTCCTGACATCGCCTCATCTGTAATCTTCGGAAACATCCTCAAAAGAACGCTCTCCACGAATATATGCTTCATAGGCGACTTCCGCATCTTTGCCGTGAAATACAGTGCAGATACCACACATATCACAGTCTGCTATACATGGAAATCTTTCTTTGATATAGTTCCTGCGTTCTTTTGCAGTAGAATTTAAAATATCAGGTGCTGTAATCATAAGCAGTCACCTCATTTTATAAGACGATTCTGACGGTATTGTTCCATATATGTCCTGTTGATCTCGCTGATCTCACGTTTTCCGTCAATATAGTCCTGATATATACCGAACGGACTTCCGCCGCCCAGCCAGCATGATGAACAGTTTTCACAGCCTCCGCCGCCACAGTCCAGTGACTCCCTGATGATCTGTTCACGCTCTTCACGAGTTGTATCCTTAATCAGAATTGATCTCATAAAAAAGCCTCCTTTATAGAATTGCTCCTGCTTTAAGCCAGCTCGGCATTGATAGCGTCTTCGTTTTCTGCCATTGCCTGCAAGGTCATGGTAAGCAGCTTGTCAAGCTCCCAGCCGAGCTGATCTGCACCGCGCTCAATTACTTCTCTTGAACAGCCTGCCGCAAATCCTTTGCTCTTATACTTCTTTTTCAGGGATTTAAGCTCCATGTCCTTTGTACTTTTGGACGGACGCATCAGCGCAGCTGCCCAGATGAGACCTGTTAGTTCGTCAGCCGCAAAAAGCACCTTTTCCATTTCATGTATCGGCTCTACTTCAATAGTCACGCCGCAGCCTACGGTTATTCCGTAGCCGTGAGAACATACTGCATGAATGATGTCCTCGCTTACTCCGCCTTCTCTCAGCAGTTCAGGAGCTTTAAGGCAGTGTTCCTCAGGATACAGTTCAAAATCAATGTCATGGAGCAGTCCTACGATACCCCAGTATTCAGCGTTATCTTCATATCCAAGCTCTTTAGCGTACCACTTCATTACCGCCTCCACAGTCAGGGCGTGCTGAATATGGAACGGGTCTTTGTTGTACTTTTTCAAAAGCTCAAAGGCTTCATTTCTTGTTATCATGATCTTTACCTCACTTATACTATTTTTAATATTCTTCTGTTATATAAACAGGCTCATATCAGATTCTTCTCCTGAGCCAATAAAAGTAGCTACACCTCCAAGTTCTACCCCGTCTATCAGTTCTTCCTGATGAATACCCATAATATCCATCGACATCTGGCAGGCTACTATTCTAACACCGTGAGATTTTGCACTTTCAATCAGTTCTTCCAATGAACTGATACCTTTCTTTTTCATTATGCCACGTATCATTTTTGATCCTGCACCACACATATTCATACGTGACAGACCAAGCTTTGCAGTTCCTCTCGGCATCATTGCTCCGAACATTTTTTCAATATAATTCTTTGCGACTTTGACTTTTTTCGGTTTCCGGAGAATATTGAGTCCCCAGAAAGTAAAAAACATAGTTACTTTCCTTCCCATTGCTGCAGCGCCGTTCGCAATTATAAATGCAGCGATAGTCTTATCAAGATCTCCTGAAAAAACAACAAATGTCTTGTCGTTTTTTTCCTTGGCAGATGAATATTCTTTTTTGGTATCCCGTGTGATCTGAGCCTTGATAATACCATTCTCTGTTACAAGGTTATCCAGACGATTTCCTGTCCTGTCACACCAGACACGAATATCTGATGCAAATGCATCTTCTGTGGCTTCAACACATATTGTTTCACCGATAGGCTTATCTCTCAGATAATCTGCAACTTTTACGATCGGTCCGGGACATTTTAAATTCTTTGCATCTATCAGCACAATATTCTTTGAATTTATCCTGTTATCAGAGTTGTCAAATTTTGTTTGAGCTTCCGTCTTTTGAGTTTCTGAGCTTTTATTATGCACAGCAAGAAATGAACGATAGGCATTGTATCCACCGTCCAGTGTGGCTATATCGTATCCGCGATCAGCAAGTATCTCAGCTACCTGCTCACTCCAGTCGCCTTCGCGGCAAAACGCGACCACAGGCTTATTCTTTGGAATGGTATTCAGTTTTGAATATCCACCTGAGAACGGAATATTTATTGCTCCTTCAATCCCACTCACCAATACCTCATCAGGTTCTCGGAGGTCAAGAAGAGTGATATTATTAAAATCCAGTTTAGAAAACTCTTCAACTGTTATATGTTTAAAATTCTCTTGAGTACTCATATTTCGATTCTCCTTAAACATTATCTGCGCATTGCCTTAATGGCTGTAATAAGCCTTTCAAGTCCATCCTGCACCATGCTGTAATGGCTGGCAATGTTCATACGCAAAAAGCCTTCACCGCCGTTTCCGAACTGTGCTCCGTCAGAAAGAAACAATCCTGTCCGTTTGCGTATACTCTGTGCAAGACTGAGCCCATTATCTGTAACAACTCTCGTCCCGTCTATCCAGAGCAAATATGTCGCCTGTGAAGGAATGAGCTTCAGTTCAGGTAATTCCGCCTCTAACCCCGCTCTGACAAGCTGTTTGTTTTCAAAAAGATAATGACGTAAACTATCAAGCCATGCACCGCCCTTTTGAAAAGCTGAAACCGCCGCCTGTACCGCAAATGCATTTGCACCGTCGAGCCTCTGAGAATGCAAGCCTTCTTTTATTCGCCGCCTGATCGTTTTGTCGGGGATTACTATGGCTGAGGTATGCAGTCCTGCAAGATTAAATGCTTTTGTCGGAGAAATACAGGTCACGCTGTTACCGGCATTTTCAGACGCAGCAGCCAGATACGGGACATAATTTATATCGGGATCTGTAATATCACAGTGTATCTCATCAGAGACAACAATAACATCGTTTTTCCTTGCGAGACTGCCAATAGCAGCCAGAACATCTCTGTCCCAGATATTTCCGGTAGGATTATGCGGATTGCTGAGAATAAGCATTTTGGTTCTGCTATTACTTATCTGCCACTCAAGAAGCTTATGATCTATCCGATATTCATTTCCGTCATAGATAAGAGGACATTCAAGTACAGAACGTCCGTTGCTGAGAATACAGTCATAAAAACAGTTGTAAACAGGAGAAAGCAGCACTACATTATCACCGATATTCGTAAGCTCACGAATACAAGTGCATATGGTTGGCAATACACCTGGACTGAACAACATTTGCTGCCTTTCAAACTTCAAATTATGCCGTGACTGCCACCATTCAATATATGCCTGATACCATTCATCAGGCAGAACAGAATAACCGAAAATACCGTTTGTCAGCCTTTTCTGCAATTCCTCAAGTATCTCAGGCGCCGCCAAAAAATCCATGTCCGCCACCCACATAGGCAGCTCATTTTGCAATGTATTCCATTTCAGTGAATTAGTACCGCTACGATCAGTCACATGATCAAAATCAAACTTCATAGGTCATTTGAGACCCCTTTCTATGGAGGTTTTTTCTGTAAAATTGTCAAGCATATTGTAATATGTCGGATAAGCATATATAAACTATGTATTTAATATGATTATATATCGCAGCCAGGGATTTGTCAATAACAAACATATAGAAACACATACGATCAGCAATAAACAGCACCGCAAGCGATATGCCTGCGGTGCTGTCCAACAAAGAGTGTTTATTCAAATTCGTTGAAATGATCTTCCAGTGACTTGTAAATGTCATCTAAACTCTCAGCTAAAATACTGTCAAGAGCCTTTTTGTATATGTCGGTATTGTAGTGAGGTTCGATATCGTAGTCATTTGTGTAGCCGAGATCAATGATAGTATCTTTAAGTGTGAGTGTACCCTTCTTGTCAGGATCGGGACTGGACACACTGTATCCGCCGTAAACCTCAGTGTCAATGAAGTCTTCCTCTATGTCGATGTACTTCTTGACGTCTTTGATAGTCTTGTCGTGATCGGACTGTGTGAAGTGGTATGCCTTGATGAATGCACGTTCAATGGCTATAAAAGTATTGGGAGTGCTGCTGAGAGCCGCTGTCTTTGCGACCTGTCGGCAGCAGGGCTGGTTCTCCAGAGCTTTTTCGTGTGCGCAGTAGTATACTACCTTGTAGCCCTGAGACTTAGCCAGCGAAGCATAGGGCGAGTAAACGGAAGCCGCGTCGATAGAGCTGTTAAGAAGTGCTGCATAAGCGTCCTTCTGACTGTCGAAGTAGACGATATTTACCTTGTCGTCGCCTTCACCAATTTCGATGTTTGCGTTTTTCAGCAGTATCTGGAGCTCTGCGTCCTGTACGCTGTTCTTGACTGAAGCGACATTTCTGCCCTTGAGGATTTCCACGCCTGCCTCGTCCTTGTCAGCAAATTCAGATTTGATAACGTAGCCGTGACCGTTTGTCATCGCACCGCCGAAGATCGACACCTCATGTCCCTGACTCTGGAAAGTGAGTGTGGGAACAGAACCGATGAAAGCCACATCGAGCTTATCGGATTCGATACCGTTTATGAGCTCGGAAGCACTTGAAAACTGAGTGAGAGTAACATTAAGTCCCTCTTCCTTGAAGTAGCCCTCCTCCTGTGCAACGAATGCAAGAAGATGTGCAGTGGAGTTCAGATAGCCGATATTTATGTCGGCCTTTTCGGGAGCTCCTATTTCGACCTTAGCTGCCTCAGTTGCAGCCTCCGAAGCGCTCTCTGCTGATGCGCTTTCAGTTGTGTTCTCAACTGTTGTGGTGCTTGCGGTAGTTGTCTCACTCTTTTCTGAGGAGCTTGATTGATTGAGCCCCGAGCAGCCTGTAAGCAGTGCCGCAGCGGCAATTAAGGATATAAGCCTTGATCTGTTATTATTCATTTTCTTCACCTTTTAACCTTTTCTTTTTATTTTTCTTCATTATCTGATTATTACTTGGCACAACATCGCATTCGCATTGTTCTAAAAATGAATAGTGTATCTCCCATTATCATCACCTCTTGTCTTTTATCTGCATTTATCATATCATACGGAAGCTGCGGTGTCCAATACATGAAATACATTAGTGTTAATAGGAAAAACGTATAAACGGAAAGCTTGAAAAAACGATAATGATATGATAAACTGATACTATCATATTTAACGAGGTGAAAAAAATGAGAATATCCACCAAAGTCGAATTCGGTATCATAGCATTGCTTGATATAGCCTTAAACACAAACAATGAAAACACAGTAAAAGTAAATGCCATATCAAAAAGGAATAATATCTCCGCAAAATATCTTGAACAGATACTTCCGCTGTTAAAGCAGTCAAATCTAATAAGCAGCGTCAAGGGCTCAAGCGGCGGATACAGGATACAGCGTGAGCTTGGGGATATTACTCTGTACGAGATTGTGAACGCCCTTGACAGATCAATACTCGCATCATCGGAGTTCAGCAAGGAGCTTGAACAGAATGCGACCGACGCAATAGAAAAATGCCTGTGGGAGCCCATGACCAGTTACCTTTGTAAATACACGCAAAAGATGACCTTAAAAGATCTCACGGATATGTACTACGAGCGAAAGAACTATAATGATGATATTTCATTTTTTAGCGCACGTATATAATAATAAAGAAAGCACCTGAACTTTTTTTCGGTTCGGGTGCTTTTGTATTAGGCTCGTTTTTTATCAGAAAATCTGATAACAGATCATCAATTATTTGAATTGGAAAACTATGAAAATATATGTGATAATCCCAAATTCAGAAGTTAAAGAAGACAAAACGCCTTCCAAACAACGTAGATACGTTGAAAGGAAAGCGCTTGATTTTTTCTTCAACTTGAAGATTTTGACGTAATGTTTTTTCGTTCCTTGGAAAGTTTTAAAATATGATTCATCTGAGACTTCTTGATGATTTCAAAATCTGTTCTGAAACCAAAGGCTTCATGCAGAGCGTCAGTAAACTGTGTTCTGGTGTAAGCGGGAAGGTAGCCATAGCTCTTGGCCTGGAGGAATTTGTAGTCTCTTAATCCGCTTATTATTTCTTCACATGTATATTTATGCCCGAGCCT
>NZ_JAGCFH010000027.1 GCF_017650195.1 Ruminococcus sp.
AGAAATATTTATACTATTTTTAAAGAGATGTTGTTGAATATTAAATTATTTTTTGATTTGTGTAAATTTTAATATTATTATGCTTTTATATTATCATGTTTTTATGTAAAAGTCAATGAAAAAACGGTAACAAAATCATGTATCGTCTTATATTCTGCATAATATACAAATAAAATGTTCTCAAAGACAAAAAATTCTTCTCAAAAGGATGTCACAATTTGAACACCTAATTCGTATATATAAAAATGCAGTGAAACTTTTAATATAAATTCAAATCAGACTAAATAATATATAGGAGTTATATGGTCTGTGTTGAACCAAATGAAGCAAAAAATCCATTATCTTTATATTATAATGGAATGATATAATAGTATACGACTACAAGCATCAAAAATACTGCCGCTACAACAAATACTACATCTCTAAATTTAACACTTGGAGATTTAAACAAAGATAGTTATATTGATGTAGTAAATGTTTCTAGTATTTTTTCATACTATACATACGTCTCAATAACCGAAGAAGCGATTATGGCGATTGATGAATATTAGGAGAAAGAGTATTATATTTGCTGACTTATGAAATAAGCAATATTGTAGGTTAATAGTCTTTTTTATCCTAATTTGGTTTATCGTCTGAAAAAAGACCTCATGCTATCAGTAAGCTCGTCAAGATGACCTGTGAAACAGTGATCTGCACCGCGTATCGGGATTAGCTCTGCGTCAGTATAAAGACTGACGGCTTTTTCTGCATAAGAATAGGGAACGACAGGATCCTCGTCGCCGTGTATGATCAGCACTTTCCCTTTGTATCTTTCAATAGAGTCTTCCACATGAATAGTCTGAGCTGTACGGACATAATCTCCAGAAACTTCCCAGCTTTCGCTGGCTACCTTATCCGGGATATGTTCCTTATCAAAGTTGTTTCCAAGCATTATACCATCTCTTGCATTTTCCGGGATCATCCATGCGGGGGATAATGGAATGATAGCTTTGAAGTCATCCGCATACATAGCGCCTATTAGCATTGTAAGAAGTCCTCCCTGTGAATGACCGCACATATATAGCTCTGTCACAAAGTCAAGCTTTTTTGCATATTCGACTACTGCAAGTGCATTGGTGATCCATTTATAAAGGGTATGATTCCTGAATTCTCCATCACTTTTTCCATGACCGTACATCTCCACACGCAGAACAGAAACACCTGATTCATTCATTGCTTTCTGAACCGCAATTATATGATCTTCTTCCATATACCCAGTAAATCCGTGAACAAGTATGCACAGCGGACCGTTTACAGTTTCATTGGGGCGGTCCAGTTTTGCATGAAGACGGATACCGTCACAGTTTATATAGAATTCTTTCATGATTAAATCCTCCGGTCGGTTTTGTATTTTTTTAAATTATATCAAACACTATGATTTTTGTCAATATGTGGATGATTGAGTTAAAAGTCATCACAATACAGTATCAATTATTATTGCTTTAATATATTGACAAAATAATTGTTTGTGATATAATATATAGTATATATTAAACTTAAAGGAGAAAAATAATGAACAAAATAATGGTCGCAGGCGGCGGTGTCCTTGGAAGTCAGATTGCATTTCAGTGTGCTTATGCTGGGCTAAAAACAACGATATGGCTACGTTCAGCAGATTCTGTACAAAGAGCCAAAAAGAAGCTGGATGCCTTGAAAGAAAGCTACAGTCAGACAATTGCAGCTTGTAAATATGGAAAAATGAACTATCTTGGTGCATTTGATACAGTTGGCAAACAGGTCACCGAAGCTGATTTCGATTTGTATCAGAACAAGACTGATACTGTTATGGATAATATTATATTTGAAACAGATATGGAGAAAGCAGTATCGGGGCAAAGCTTTATAATTGAATCTATTTCAGAAAATATGGATACCAAAAAGGAATTCTATAATAATCTGAATAAATATGTAAGTAACGATGCTGTAATTGCTACAAATACATCAAGTTTTCTTCCAAGTGATTTTAAGGATATTATTGATAATTCTGAACGATTTATAGCAGTTCATTTTGCAAATAATATATGGATAGCAAATATTGCAGAGATTATGGGACATAGTGGTACCTCAGAGGAAACAGTACAGAAAGCAAAAGCTTTTGCCAACAGGATAAACATGATCCCTTCCATTATCCGTAAGGAACAGAAAGGATATATTCTGAATTCTCTGCTTATACCGTTTCTCCTTTCAGCACTTAAGCTTTGGGCTGGAGAAGTTGCTTCTTCCAGTGATATTGATAAAACATGGAAGCTGTCTACAGCTTCAAAGTATGGCCCTTTTGAGATTATGGATACAGTTGGGATTAATACTGTTTATGCGGTTGTTGTAACGAGTCCTTCTGCAAATCAGGAAGGTACGATTGAAAACCTTATTGCGGAAAAACTCAGAAAAATGTTAGAATCCGGTAGCAGATTCTATTCCTGAATTAACAATTTAGCCAGTTTATATCGTTTGTGCGTTGATACATGACAACTTCAAATAGGATGATAATATATTGACACATATTACTTTCTATGATACAATATTACTTGTATATAATCTTTGGAGGTGTATGATTTGAAAGTATCAAAGGCAACTAAAAAAGCATTGTCAGTATGTATGAGTATGCTGCTTACTGTCAATACATGTTCAGTAATGAATCTTATTGCAGCCGATAACGACAGCACAGAACCGATCGAGCCGTCAATTGCTACATCAGCCACCACAACAACTACTATGGCTGTTTCAACAACAGCTTCTGCAACTACAACTTTGACTGCTGCAACAGAAGTTTCTACAACAACTGCTTCGGCTTTGGGAACAGAAACTGAAGAAACAACTACTACTTCAGCTGTGACAACGGAAGCAACTGCTATGGCTGAACTTAAACTTAACAGCAAAATCGAGGATAACAAGGTCACTCTTACATGGAACAACGTAAGTGATGAAGACGGTTTTGGCTATCAGCTTTTCAGGCGTGAAAGCGGTTCAGACTGGGAAGTCCGCTCTATATGGAATGAAAAGGAAAAGGTCGATGTGCTGAATATATATCCGGCACAGCCGTTCCTTGAGGAATGGATGACTTCGCCAATAGGTGAAACAGAAACTCCTGCTGGAAAAGATCTGATGAATATATCATCGGTATATTTCGATGATTTCAATTCGGACCCTGTAACATATTTGTACAACGAGGACGGAAGCTGGAAGTATGATGTTCTATTTGTAGGAGCTGCTGATTATAATTCCGGTTTTGATTTCAGCAATGAAGCTATGGAGGAAGTTACTAAATTTGAAAAGAGCGGAAGAGGCGTTCTTTTCGGACACGATACTCTCGGCGCAGGCCTTGGTTACACTAATTTCAATACATTTGCAGAGGATCTTGGTATCCTTATAGGTGCGCGTAATACTTCGGCATCGAATATAGCAACAGTAGTAAAGACAGGAGTTATGACGGATTACCCATGGACTATACGCGGAACTCTTGATATACCGAGCTGTCACACGACTGGCCAGTATGCTCTTGATGCAACTGTCTGGATGACGTTAGGCACCGGTGATATAATTGATGCTGAGACTGGTGCAATAGGCAATTTCTATCTTATTACAAATAACAATCTTGGTATGATACAGACAGGTCACAGCAACGGACAGGCAACAGATGATGAAAGAAAGGTGCTTGCAAATACACTTTTCTTCCTTTATCAGAATTCAGACAGCACTAATGCTGTTGACGGCGCATTCACTGACAGAAAAGCTCCGCAGAAGCCTGACGTATCAGATTCTAATGTAAACAATAGCAAAATGCGGCTTTCTGTTCAGGCAAAGGATGAGCCTACAGTATATGATTATTACGTAAGCGCTGTATCAGAGAAGGAGAGTAAGGTAGTTGCTTCTTCAAATATCGTACAGGAGAAGTCGCTTAGTGGAATCGCTGGATTTGTTGTCAAGGTCACAGACAGCAATAAGGAAACTCCGGAGATCATTGAGTACGAAGATGATAAGGAAACAGTAAAGAATATCATTCCTGCTGATGAAGAAGGAATGGCAGAGCTTGAGGTTGAGCTTGATGATACTGTTATTTCGCAGTATGTTCACATATTCGCTGTTGACAATGAAAACAACATAAGCGAGGAACTTATTGTTCCTGTAAATGATTATGTAAAGCTTGGAGACGTTAACTTTGACGGAGAGGTAAACGCAGTTGACGCAAGTCTTATACTTGCTGAATATGCGAGAATATCCACAAAACAGCCCGCAGCTTTCACTGAAAAGCAGTTCGTTGCAGGTGAAGTTGACGGAAACGGCATCATTGATGCAGCTGACGCATCGCTTGTTCTTGCTTATTACTCGTATTTATCTACAGGTGGAGAACTTGACGATATGAGAGATTGGCTTCAGATCGTAGACTTATCTGCAATTGAAGAGAAACTGGCGGAATAATACGAGAAATATTTGACTGTATAATAAGTTTTATAGCGTAAACAAAAATAGGAGTATGTTTTCTTGGTGTGATGACTCAGACATACTCCTTTTTTATTTATTTCAACTGCATTATATTTTGGAAAAACACTTTTTGATAAATACTTTTTACACTCAGTTTGAAAATTCATTTTTCAGGGTTCATTGAATCTACGATATTAAGCTGTATTACAGTAAAAAAATTTTTAGAAAATGGTGAGAGAAATGATAATCTCAAACGTCTAATAAGTAGGTATAATCGAAGCAAATTTTTGGGGATAAGCTGCAATTTCATTCGTATAAGAGAGCTTTTACTGTTATATTATTTAAATTATATAGATGTATTGCACTTTTTCTAGATATATATTATACT
>NZ_JAGCFH010000249.1 GCF_017650195.1 Ruminococcus sp.
CACAAGTTTATATATTTTTAAAGAGTGAAATACTTGATTTGTCAGATTTCACAATAAAAATCTACTTTTTGTACAATAATTTTAATACTATTTGTAGTTTTTATCGGTCTTTATCCTAAAAATAATTCAATTTTTAGCGATATTTCGTTAATTATTGTTGTTATTATTTATGAGTTCCAGTATCCTTCCGAGATACTTGTCAAGAGCGAGCACACAGATATTGAGATAATCCTCCACCTGATCCCTTGTATCTTCACCTTTTAAAATAGCATTTGTCAGTACAATTATCTGTCCGTCCTTGTCAATGAACATCTTGCATGCGAAGTTGCCAGGGTCAGCATTGAACTCGTTCACGATCTGATAGAGATCAGGACCTACGCTGGAAAAGAGAGCTATCCTGCTGAGAGCAAGACTTAGCGCACTATTCTTAGGATTGTAGTGTACAAGAACATAAGGAGCAGTATCATGATGAGGGAGCTTTGTGCGGAACCTCATCATATTCTCGTCATGCTCGTTGAGCTCGTAGGATACATTATTGCTTTCGAGAAGTCCGCAGAAATCTGCTAAAATAGGATTCATTTCCTTCATATTGTTTTCCATTGTTATTTCCTCCGTATCCGGTAATATTTTAATTTATGTAGCTTGACATAAAGAAATGCAACGCACAGATAGCCTATTGTGTAAAGGCTCTGCGCTTTCCCGAAAGTCGTTCGGGGCACCGACCGCCCGAAAGAGGCCAGTGAATACAAATTAATTATATCATAGCTTAGGTAATATGTCAATCATGTTTGACAACGCTACACAATACACGGAAAAAGCGCCCGTGGTGGACGCTTTGACCTTTAGGGTGGTTTATATGAAAAAATGAAGACTTCAAATTTATTACGGCTTGCCGCCGTTCTCTTTCCATGATTGTATTATAAACCGCCCGTATGTTTATTTTGTGATAGAAAACTGAACTGCTTGAAAAATCCCTGAGAGCAATTTGTGATTTTTAAAGTCCCGAGACTGTGAAGCTCACCTCAACGTTTTTCCAGCTGCCGAACTCCTCACGGTCTATTATCTGTGCGGAATAGCTGCCGTCGTTGACAGGGCTCGGATTACTTGTATCATAATTTATGAACAAAGCTCCCTCCGCAGTCCTGGCGTCACCAGGAAGGCTATCGTCGCTGACCCATTCGTTGAATATATTCGCACGTACAGAGCCACTCTCGGTGTTGGTATAGCTCTTTTTTCTGAGTTCAAGCACCCTGCCGTCAACCTTTACGCTGTTTATGGTTATTACCGCATTGGGGAAGACCTCCTCCGCATTATCTATGATAACAGCAGCAAAGCCTATTCCTTTTATGGTATAATCGCCATTTATATCTCCAGTCTCGTCGTAGCGGAAGCCGTTGGTATCAGCGGTAACGCTGACGGTATAATCACCGTTGCCGGTTATATGAGCAACTCCGGCGTCATAAGAGAGCTGCTCGCTGCCATTCTCATCCTTGTTGCCGAGGTACTGAACCTCCCATGCTTCATCAACTATGGCAAGATAAGCGTCTCCGGAAACAGCCTCTACGGCGTCGTTGATGTCAACACCCTCCACTGTAGTAGTAGCTGTAGGCAATTCTACATCAAAGGAGCCTATCTTTTTAGTGCTGTTTTTGCCGCTGCACGAGACAGAACATACAAGAAGCGCAAATGCTACGGCAAGAGCTGCATTTCTTTTCAGTATCATATATTACCTCTTTTCCAGTCCGTCAGCTGAGCTCGAACATACCTGTATAGAGCTGATAGTACTTGCCATGCTGAGCAATGAGCTCGTTGTGGTTTCCTCTTTCGATTATCTTTCCTTGCTCCAGTACCATGATAGCGTGGGAATTGCGTACTGTGGAGAGCCTGTGAGCGATAACGAACACCGTCCTGCCCTCCATAAGGGAATCCATACCCTTTTCGATGAGGGCTTCTGTACGGGTATCTATAGAACTGGTAGCCTCATCGAGAATGAGCACCGGCGGGTCTGCAACAGCCGCTCGAGCTATTGCAAGAAGCTGTCTCTGACCCTGCGAAAGATTGGAGCCGTCAGCACTTAGCATGGTATCGTAGCCGTTTTCGAGATGTCTTATGAAGCTGTCGGCATTTGCCAACTTGGCAGCCTCGTATACTTCCTCGTCGGTAGCGTCCAGCTTGCCATAGCGGATATTTTCCATTACCGTACCCGTAAAGAGGTGGGTATCCTGCAATACTATAGACTGCGACCGTCTCAGGTCGTCCTTCTTTATCTTGTTTATGTTTATTCCGTCGTAACGTATCTTGCCCTCAGGTACATCGTAGAAACGGTTTATGAGATTGATTATGGTAGTCTTTCCAGCACCTGTAGAGCCTACGAAGGCTATTTTCTGTCCTGGCTTCGCATAAAGCGAGATACCGTTGAGAACGGTCTTGTTTGGCTCATATCCGAATACAACGTCGTCGAATTCAACATTTCCGTGTACCTCGGTATAGGTAACCGTTCCGTCAGACTTGTGAGGGTGCTTCCAAGCCCATCTACCGGTGCGCTTGTCGGTCTCGGATATCTTACCGTCAGCCGTTATCTCAGCGTTGACAAGGGTCACATAGCCTTCGTCAGCCTCGGGCTCCTCGTCGATAATACGGAATATTCTCTCAGCACCAGCAAGAGCGGTCAATACTGAATTAAGCTGTTGAGACACCTGGGTTATAGGCATGGAGAATGAACGTGTGAATTGCAGATAGGATACGACCGTACCCACGGTCATCCCGCCTATGCCCTTTACAGTCATGATACCGCCTGCGATAGCAGTAGCCGCATAATGTATATACGACAGATTGTTCATTATGGGCATAAGAATATTCGCAAATGTATGAGCGTGAGTGGAAGCACTGCAAAGCTCCTCGTTGAGCCTGTCAAATTCCTCGTCAGCCTTTTCCTCGTGACAGAACACCTTTACTACTTTCTGCCCGTCTATCATCTCCTCAATGTAGCCGTTGACGCTTCCGAGAGCCTTCTGTTGAGCTATGAAGCCCTTTCCGCTCCTTGACCCCACAAAGCCTATTACCTTGAAGATAACGAAGAGCATAGCCACGACTAGTATTGTCAGCCGCCAGCTGTAAATCAACATGGCAGTAAATACTCCAACGATAGTTATAGCTGAGCTTATGAACTGTGCGATACTGTTGCTGAGCATTTCTCGGATAGCGTCCGTATCGTTGGTATAAAGGCTCATGAGCTCGCCGTGAGTGTGCTTGTCGAAGAAGCGTATGGGGAGCATTTCCATTTTGCAGAAGAGATCGTTTCTGATACGCATCAGGGTAGTAGTTGATATTTTCAGCATTATGCGCTGATAGAACAGCGTAGAAAGCGCACCGCAGGCGTATATTACTACCATAACGACAATTATACCGATGAATCTGCCATACTTCCAGTTTCCTGTTTTCAGGGCGTCCTCGATGTTGTCGATTATGGGCTTAAGGAGGTAATTTCCTGCGATACCAGCTCCTGAACTTATAAATATGCCGATGACTACAAGTATGAACTGCAGTCTAAATCCGTGCATATAGGTGAATATCCTTTTTAAAGCAGCCAGTGTATTTTCCGGCTTTGCCATAGGTCTCTGAGTTCTCGGAGGCATTATTCATCAGCTCCTTTCTGCTGCGAATCGTATACCTCACGGTATATTTCGCTTTTCTGCATGAGCTCATCATGAGTGCCGATATCGGTTATCCTGCCGCCGTCCATGACGATTATCCGGTCAGCATCCATAACGGAGCTTATACGCTGAGCGATTATTATAGTTGTCGTATCAGCTAGCTTTTCGCGAAAAGCCTTGCGGATGCTGCTGTCCGTAGCCGTATCAACAGCGCTGGTGGAGTCGTCGAGTATGATTATCTTAGGCTTTTTGAGCAATGCCCTTGCAATACAGAGCCTCTGCTTCTGACCGCCGGAAACATTAACGCCGCCCTGTCCGAGATCGGTATCGTAGCCGTCGGGGAAGCTCATTATGAAGTCGTGAGCGCAGGCAGCCTTACATGCTTCCTGCATCTCCTCGTCAGTTGCGTTCTCGTCTCCCCAGCGGAGATTCTCCTTTATGGTACCCGAAAACAAAACGTTCTTCTGAAGCACCATTGCCACCTGATCGCGGAGAGTTTTCAGCGAGTACTCCTTAACATCGTGTCCGCCAACTATGACCTTTCCGTCAGTAGCCTCGTAAAGACGGGGTATCAGCTGTACAAGGGAAGTCTTTGAGGAGCCAGTGCCTCCGATTATACCTATAGTCTCGCCAGAGCTTATTTTTAGGTCTATCCGGTCGAGAGCAAGATTGTTCATATCCCCGTAGTAGCTGAAGCTCACATTTTCGAAACATACAGAACCATCTTCTGCAGTTACCTCCGAGGCAGGAGTGTCCTTGATTGCAGGCTCCTCCTTTAATACCTCGTATACACGCTGCAAGGAAGCTCTCGATATAACGAAGGTTATGAAGAGCATTGATATCATCATGAGCGACAAGAGTATCTGTCCCACATACATGATAAAGCTTGAAAGAGCACCTGTTTCAATATCTCCGTTTACAGCCATGTGACCGCCAAAGTAAAGTATAGCCGCTATACTTGCGTACATTACCAACTGCATTGAGGGCATACTGAGTATTACCAGTTTTTCCGCCGCGAACTGTGCAAGACGTACGTTTTTTGTATTTTCGCTGAAACGCTCATTTTCGTACTTCTCACGTGCAAAAGCCTTAACAACACGAATTCCCACAAGGTTTTCCTGCACCTTTGCATTCATATCGTCGTATCTTTTCAGCATCTTCTCGAATCTCGGGTGAGCGTTTGTCATTATAAGGAATACCGCCAGAGCAAGAAGAGGTATAGCAAAAAGAAATACCATTGAAAGCCTTGCATTCGCCCTTACCGCCATGATAGTAGCACATATAAGCATTATAGGCGAGCGAAAAGCCATTCTCACGAACATCATGAAGGCATTCTGTAAGTTTGTAACGTCCGTAGTAAGTCTCGTAGTTAGTGAAGCGGTGGAGAACTTATCCACATTTGCAAAGGAGAAGCCCTGAACTCTGCGGAAAAGCGCACTTCTCAGGTTCTTTGCAAAGCCCATTGCCGCAACCGCGCTGAAACGCGCCGCAAGAGCGCCGAAGCACAGCGAGAATACCGACATGAGCACCATAAGTCCACCCATTTTTACTATATAGCCTATATCTCCCTTTTTTACACCGTTATCTATTATCATAGCCATTACAGTCGGGATGATGACCTCCATAGCCACCTCCCCTATGATAGTAACAGGCGCAAGCAAAGCCTGCTTCCAGTATTTTCCGACGTGTGATAGAATAGTTCCGTACATCGGCATACCCCTTCTTTCTATAAAAATAGTCTAAATTTAATTATACCATTATCACGGTATATTGTCAAATACAAAGCAAAGCCTGTGTGGTATCTTGACAATTGTCACGTAACATAGTAAAATTAATTACGGAGGTGCTTTTTATGCTTGATTACAGACCCAAAATGTTCAGTGAAGCCTCAAAATCACATGCTTCAAAAAATCTTTTCGCAATAATTATATGCTTTTTAGCTGTATTTTTGATAATAATCTTTCTCGAATCTCTTTCTTCGGCGATATTCTCCTCAAAGGCTGTGCTTGAGAATGCCGAGATACAGGAGTACATCGGCACCACTCAGAATTTCAGCCTTAAGGAATCGCTAAAAGTCGCGGCAAGAGTCGCAGGTTCCCCAAGAGTGATGATACCGTCGCTTTTTTCAACTATATTCGGCACTCTTGCGGCGATATTCTACTGTCGCTGCGTTGAGATGAGACCCGTCCGATCCATGGGAGCAAAGAAAAAAAGCTTTTTCTTCCACTATTTCACAGGAATTGCCGTAGGACTGACAATGATGTCGCTGATAGCACTCTCAAGCGCTATTTTCGGCATCACAAAAATAAAAACCTGCACCAATGTACGCTTCGGCATCCTTGCCCTTTTCCTTGTAGGCTTCATAATACAAGGAATGAGCGAGGAATTCATCTTTCGTGGCTATCTGATGACCTCCGTGGGAGGCAGCGGTCAGCATACTCTGATTGCCGTCATCGTTAGCGCAGTCGCGTTTGCCCTTGCTCACACAATGAATCCCGGCTTCGGTGTGCTACCCTTTATAAACCTCACTCTTTTCGGAGTTTTTGCAGCCGTTTATATGATATATTCAGACAATATATGGGGAGTATGCGCCATACACTCTGTATGGAATTTCGCACAGGGCAATATCTATGGTATAAGCGTCAGCGGCTCATCTGACACGGAATCCTTATTCAGAAGCGTTCCTGTCTCCTCACATGCCGCGCTCACAGGCGGCAAATTCGGCATTGAGGGCAGTCTAATCACGTCCGTCGTGCTCTGCGCAGCCACAGCGATTATGCTCTACATGATATCGAAAAAAGCTCCTTCGGAAGTTCCGGCACAGGAAGAAACTTCTGACGCGGAAGTCTGACACAGCAGCCAAAAATAAATAAACGTCATAGTACCTGTCTGACCTTAGGTCGCAGGCGCTATGACGTTTTTTGTGTTAAATAAAAGCTTCCGGCGTGATATATGCCTTTATTTTACCTTTGTCTGATAGATTATCAGTATTGTATACAAGGCCTGGACTGTTACAGCAGCTATTATTCCCACTGAGGTCTTGGCGACCGCTATGCCTCTTCGGCTCTGTGCAGGAGTAGAAACAGGCAGTTTGCACTCGCTCCTGAATATCACCAGCATCACTATGCCAATTAGCCAGCATAATATCATGCTGAGCCCGAAAAGTCCCATTACAATGGTGTTCCCCTTGAACTCCGATATCACCGTCACCAGCGTATTGATAAGTATATGCACCACTATGGACGGGATTATGGAATTGTGCTTCATATCAATATGTCCCAGGAATATACCGATAAGGAAAGCAAGAGTGAACTGTGGAAGATTTCCATGGGCAAGTCCAAAAAACAGAGCCGACATGAATATACCGAACCGCTGATTGGATTTGGAGAATATCTTCATAAGAGCACCGCGGTAGAATATCTCCTCCGTTATTGGAGCGATTATGCAGCTATAAATCAGCATTACCGCAAAGCCGATTCCCGTCTCACCGTAATCCATATCCATAACATCTGTCGAAAAGCCATACTTTGAAAATACATTTTCTATACCCGAGGAAATTATCGCCGCGGTATACCAAATAAAGACTCCCGCAAAGCAGTGCTGTACAGCGTCTGAAAAGTGGTAATCCTTTGTTTTTATCATGAAGGATGGCTTTATCTTCGCCCATTTCAGACCGATAAGTGCAAAACCTACATTTGCAAACAAATAGGTGACGAGGTTGACAGCAGCCAATATTGAACTTTTCCTCATATAATGCGTAACAGCTCCAGACGCAGCGTCCGGGTTCAGCTTAATGAGTACCCATTTTACAACGAGCATAAGAGTCAGCGCAAACACACTGGAGGCAAAGAAATGGAATAGTGCTGTAAAGCCGCCTATATTGTAGAAGCGTCTTATGGCACTTTTTTCAACCTTTGCAGGCTCAAAAGATATGGAAAATTCGGGCATTGTCGCCCAAGGAAGTATCTCGGAATAGTCATCCCTGTACCACTTGAACTCCGTGGGGTTCCTGAAGGGATCGTGCAGATCTATCTTTGTGGAGTTTTTGTACTCTTTGTCCTTTTCCTCGAGCCGCCTTGTAAGATCGTATACCTCATGGTTCAGAGCAGCGTACTCCGCGCTGTAGCTCTGAGGTTCATTGATGTCTATTTTGTATCCCTTCCTTCCGTTCTTAATGCTGTATTTTATTTTACCACAATTCACTGTAAAAGTAAAGAGAAATGCAATAACTTTTCAATTTATCACGACTATATCCGTCCCCTGAGAGCTTTCTGCGGTAAAGGGCTTGTCTGTGCCTGTCACTGTCAGTTCTATGCAGTCTCCCCTGTGTACAGCCCTGATATCAGCCCTCTGGTTGCAGTTACCATCATATACGAATGCTTCCGCGATCATTTCCTCCTCAAGACCATAAACAACTATCCTCATGCCCTTCAGGTAGTCGTAATCCGCACTGCCGCCGTATTCTCCGTAAACTATCACAGAGCCCGGCTTTGCATAGAGGGGCATACCGAAATAATCGTACCTTTTCGTGTACCAGCGACCGCCGGGAAGGGTCTCGCCAGTCTGTATATCTGTCCATACACCACAGTCTGGCAGATAAAAGCTACACTCGCCATCCTCGCTGAAAACAGGAGCTACAAGGAGCGAATCCCCCAGCATATACTGAGTATCGATTGTAAGGGCGTTCCTATCGTATCCGAAGTCCACAGCCATAGCCCTCATCATTGGAACTCCTGTAAGATGTGACTTTACTGCATTCGCCCAGAGGTAAGGCATGAGCCTGCCCTTTAGCTTTACAAAATGCCGAGCAACGTCGCAGCTCTCTTCGTCAAAGTGCCACGGCACACGGTATGAACTGTTTCCATGATAGCGCGAATGTGTAGACATCAAACCAAAGGCTGTCCATCGTTTGTATAGGTCGGGGGTTCCCGTGGACTCAAAGCCGCCAATATCATGTGAGAAGAAGCCAAATCCGGACATACACAGCGACAGACCGCCCCGGAGGGTCTCCCACATGGACTTGTATGACGAGAAGCAGTCTCCACCCCAGTGTACCGGGAACTGCTGGCAGCCTGAGGTCGCAGACCGTGCAAATAGGCAGGTGTTTCCACTGCCCTTTGCTGCTTCAAGAGCCTCGAAGACGGTCTTGTTATACAGGTAAGAGTAATAGTTATGCATACAATAGGGGTCAGAACCGTCGGAGTATACAACGTCTGTGGGAATACGCTCCCCAAAATCAGTCTTTACCGCATCAACACCAAGCACGGCTAGCTCCAATATCTTTCCTGCGAACCATTTCCTAGCATCCTCGTTTGTAAAGTCTATCACAGCCATGCCCGGCTGCCACATATCACACTGAAAAACTGATCCGTCACGGTTCCTGAGAAAATACCCCTTTTCAGCACACTCCGCAAATGATGCCGAGCGCTGACCGATATAGGGGTTCACCCATACGCATATCCTCATTCCCTTTGCTTTAAGCCTTGATATCATAGCCTTAGGCTCTGGGAACTTATCCCCGTCCCATTCAAAGCCGCACCACTGGAACTCCTTCATCCAGAAGCAGTCAAAGTGGAAAACGTCAAGGGGGATGTCTCTACGCTTCATCTCGTCTATAAAAGAAGCCACCGTCTTTTCATCATAATCGGTTGTGAATGACGTGGACAGCCACAGTCCAAATGACCACGGTGGCGGCAGGGCAGGTCTGCCTGTGAGAGCGGTATAACGCTCTATAACACCGGCGATAGAATCTCCACCGAAAATGAAGTATTCAAGGGACTCCCCCTGCACAGAAAAGGCAGTATTGGAAACATTCTCACTACCCACCTCGAAGCTGACCCTGCCGGTATTATTCACGAATACTCCGTAGCTCCGGGACGAAACATAAAAGGGCACGGATTTGTAGCTCTGCTCGGAACAGGTTCCGCCGTCATTGTTCCACACATCCACGGCCTGACCGTTCTTCACAAAGGCAGTGAACTTCTCACCGAAACCGTAGATGAACTCTCCCACGGACAGTCCCAGCATTTCACGTATATATGTATTTCCACCGTTATCGAAACGGGCAAAGAAACGCTCCTGAGACTGTTCTGCCTCGATCTTTCTCCTATGCCACTGCTCCTCCTCGATAATTGAAGTAGTCCGCCACCCCGATTCCGTAAGCAATCTACCGCCATAATAATAGGATATATCCCATTTTTTCTTCTCGCAGCCGATACGCACCGATGTTTTTCCGGAGATGAGTTCCCAGCCTCCTCTGCTCAATCTGTTTATGACAGGCTTGAAGCCACCATCTTCATAAAGCATAAAGGAAGGCCTTTTCGTAGCAGTTCCCGAAAAGTGCTCTATTCTGACCTTTATGCTGTTTTCAAGGGTAGAGGTGAAGGTCACTGTCAGCACAGGACCTCCGAGAGTCATTCCCTTATTAGATATATAGTTTGCCGAAGCATAAACCGTGACCGAGCGCTCGTCCGCTTTTATTTCGTAAATCTGCGAAGCCCAGTGTACATTGTAGCCCACCTTGTTCATCCAGTAGCCATCTGATACTTTCATTTGTCTGCCCCCTATCTAATATTGTACGTACAACTTTTACAACCAACCGTACATTTCCTATAGCTTTATAATAACATCTATTCCGGATTTTTGCAATAGTTATTTGCATATCCACACAGATTTCTTTATTTTTGGGTAACAGGTGCAAAAAACGAAGAACGCTACTATAATAGTATCCTCTGTTTTTTACCATAAACTCTGTACAGAAACATTTTATTCACAGCTTCGTAATAGTCACAATACACAAATTTGTAAATACAAATTAAGCAAATTGACGGATACCAGTCTAAATCTCCCTAATCTGCGCTGTTTACACAACATAATGTGCATATAGACTCACCTTTTGAACAATTGTAATCCTATGTAAAAAATGACAATTTCTTAATCGAAAATATTTTAATTTCTACATATTTTTTAGTTTGTCTGCATTTTTTACACCTATTCTTTGTTTTTGGGGTTGAATTTATCATTACAAATATTGTAGAATAGAGTAACAGCATGAAATGATATAAAATATATCATTCCGTTGAACGAAAAATATACACATTATTAATGAGGAGGAGAATGTATGAAAGTAAAAAAGTTGGTTGCAAGCCTTACGGCTGCAAGCTGCCTTTCAGGGATGATTACTGTTATGCCCAATGTGGTTGCGCCCACCTATGCTGCTGAGATCGTTTACAACGACTTCGAGCGCAACTATGAAGGCTGGTGCGGAGAGGGCGACAGCGTTGAGCTGACAGCTCAGACCGCAGCAGGTTTTGAAACATCACGAGGCATGATTGTTTCAGGACGTACTTCATCATCTGACGGTGCGGCTTCCTCAAAGGGACTCTATCTCTTTGGCGGCGACAAATACACCTACAGTGTAAAGGTTTACAGCGAGACAGCTCAGAAGTTCCGTTTTTCACTGCTGACTATCGACGAGAAGACAGGAGAGGAGACTACTGTTCAGCTCGATTCAAAGGATGTTCCTGCAGGTGAATGGACTGAACTAAGTGGAAGCTATACAGCTTCAAAGGACAGCTATGAGTTCAGGCTGAAGATCACAAACGATTCGACTGAGGATTTCAGGTTCGACGAATTCCTTATCACAGGAGATAAAGCGGCTAACGAGGCACACGCTGCTCCCTCTGGCAAGGGACTTAAGGACGAATTCGCAAACTATTTCCGCGTAGGCAATATCTTCAACAGAGGTACTATCAGCAACAGTGGTATACAGGGAATAATCCTTAAGGATCACAATGCTGTGGAGTGCGAGAACGAGACAAAGCCAGACGCTACTCTGGTACAGAGCGGCTCATCGGATACCAATATAAAGGTATCTCTCAACAGCTGTGCTGCTATATGTGATTTCTGCGTAAAGAACGGTCTTGCTTTCAGAGGACACACTCTTGTATGGCACAGCCAGACTCCTGAGTGGTTCTTCAAGAGCAACCTCCAGCAGAATGGAAGCTGGGTAGACAAGAGCACCATGAGTAAGCGTATGGAAAGTTATATCCAGCACATGTTCGAAGCTTTCGCAACACAATACCCCGACCTTGATCTCTACGCATACGACGTATGTAACGAGTGTATCTCAGACGCAGGCAACGGTGGTCCGAGAAGCGGCGGCTACGGCAACGGCAACTCACCCTGGGTTCAGGTATACGGCGGCAATGGCTTCATCGAGGAGGCTTTCACTTATGCAAGAAAGTACGCTCCTTCTACCTGTAAGCTTTTCTATAACGACTATAACGAATTTGCCGATGGCAAGAAGAATAGTATCATAAACTCTATCTTGAAGCCCCTTAAGTCTAAGGGCGTGCTGGACGGCATGGGAATGCAGTCCCACGTAAACGCTGCTGCAAGCAACGCATGGGGCGATACCAATTCTTACCTCAAGGCTATGGACGATTACCTCAATCTCGGCATCGAAGTTCAGGTAACAGAGCTCGATATCAGCGTTGAGAACGGAAAGTACTCATATCAGGATCAAGCAAACAAATACAAGGCTATCTTCCAGCACGCTATGCAGTGGAACAGCGCAGGTCACGACAACAAGGTAACTCTTATTCAGATCTGGGGACCCAACGACGCTAACTCATGGCTCAGCTCCGGAAGCAACGGACTCCTCTATGACGGAAGCAACCAGCCCAAGGCTGCATACACAGCTCTTACAAGTCTCGTTTCAGACAGTAACTGGGGCGTAGGTATCCCTTACACAGGTCCTGGCAGCAGCGGATTTACTCCCAAGCCTGTTGAGCCTGCAACAGTCAACGATGAGGGCTACTGGTTCCACAGCACATTTGAAAGCAGTACGGACAGTTGGTCAGGCAGAGGCGCTGCTTCTGTTGAGACAAGCAGCAGCACCAAGTTCGCTGGCAGCAAGTCTCTCTATGTAAGCGGCAGAACAAACTCATGGAACGGTGCTGCATTATCACTTGACTCGAGAGCATTCGAGGCAGGCGAGACCTACAGCTTCTCCGCAAATGCCTGCTATACCAGCGGTTCATCAGATACACAGGAGTTCAAGTTCACTCTCCAGTATGATGATGCTTCAGGTACAACAACCTACGATCAGATTGCACTTGCATCCGCTCCCAAGGGAAGCTGGGTACAGCTCGCAAATACAAGCTATACTCTCCCCGCAGGCGCTTCAAATATGCAGATCTATGTTGAAACTACAGATGAAAGCGAGTACGTTGACTTCTATATCGACGAAGTTGTCGGAGCTCCAAAGGGCACAAAAATAGACGGCGCAGGACAGCCTGACCTCCCGAACGGCGGACAGACTTCTTCCGGTGGACAGACATCTACAACTCTCCACCTCGGCGATATCAACTACGATGGTATTATCAACTCTTTAGATATGGTAGAAGCAAGAAAAGCTATCATCAAGGGCGGATTCAGCGATTCAAACGCTCAGAAGGCTGCCGATGTTGACCAGAGCAGAGAATTTGACGTAACTGACCTAGTTTGTCTCCAGGAATTTATTCTTGGCAAGATCAAGGAATTCCCCGTAAACAAACCGGCAGTTGCTACACTTGACCCCTCACAGTACGAGGCTAAGTTCAGCGGCATTTCACTCGCAGAAAGCTTTAAGAAGGAAAGCGAGAATAATCCAATCTATACTCAGCGTTTCGGCGCTGACCCAGGCTGGCTCGTATATGACGGCAGACTTTACGTTTACACAACAGCTGATGAATTCGCATACAAGAATGGTCAGCTTATTGAAAACGATTATTCTTCAGGCTATATCAACTGTTTATCCTCAGCAGACCTTGTAAACTGGACAGACCACGGTCAGATCCCTGTTGCGAAAACAAGAGTAAACGGCACACCTATTGCAAGATGGGCTAATAACGCATGGGCTCCTGATGCTGCATGGAAAAATATCAACGGACAGGATAAGTTCTTCCTTTACTTTGCAAACAATGGCTCAGGTATCGGTGTTATCACAGCTGATGACCCGACATTCACCAAGAATGTAAAAGATCCTCTTGGTCATGAACTTATTTCCAGAAACACACCTAACAGTAATGTAACATGGCTCTTCGATCCCGGCGTTTACTATGATCCGGATACAGATACAGCTATCATTGCTTATGGCGGCGGTGTTCCCGATGGACAGGCTGCTAATACAAAGCAGGGACGTATCGCTAAGCTTGGCGATGACATGATCTCAATCGTAGGTACACCTATCGATCCCGGTACACCTTACCTCTTCGAAGATTCAAGCATGATTAAAATCGGTAATACATGGTATTACTCATTCTGCCACAACTGGAATGTTCCCGGTGGTGCAAATGTAAACGGTCAGTCATTCAGCAATGCTGATATCGGTTACATGACATCAACAAATCCGCTCGGCGGATATCAGTACCAGGGTGTTGTATTCAAGAATACAGCTACACAGAGACTTGATAACGGCGGTAATAACCACCACTCAATTATCGAATTCAAGGGCAGCTACTATGTACTTTATCACTCACGTCAGCTTGAAATGCGTATGGGCGTTAACGGCGGCAAGGGTCTTAACTACAGATCACCTTGTATTGATAAGGCAACTATAAGCAACGGAAAGATCACATGTAATGGTTCACAGAATGGTGTAAACCAGATTGAGAATCTCAACGCTTATGAGACTGTACAGGCGGAGACAATGTCCAACCAGTCTAAGAACATAAGCATAAGTGGTGTCGGCAACACAACTGTCAAGGCTAAGAAGGGCGATTGGATCAAGGTCAGCGGCGTTGACCTCAGCAAGGGTGTATCTTCTATCACAGTCAAGGGCAGCGGAAACGCAGTAGTTAAGTTCTGTGTAGGTTCTGCAACAGGTACTTGCATCGGTTACGGTGAGCTCAACGGTAGCGAGAACGAACTCGCAGCTACAGAGAATAATGTAACAGGTGTTAAGGATATCTACATGATATTCAGCGGCGACTGCGAATTCGATTACTGGAAGCTCGCATAATCATAATTCCTTTTAGATGTTGATCTGTGCGGTGCATCTGCACAAACGCGCCGCACAGATTGATATAATTTAAAAACTGAATTGTAAGGGACAAATCAGAATAAGAAAGCCGTGCTTAGGCAGCACGGCTTTCTTGTTACCCAGTGACTGAACGCTCTTTCTACGCGGCATTATTTATATATAAAAGTAACATCTGACTACGCGCGGAAACATAAGATAACAGGGATGACTGTTGTCATATCCTCAGCTTGTTAAAAAACCTCTGCAGTCGTGCAGAGGTTTTTTTCATAATATAAAACAAATAAGCCCCGAGCACCCTTCGTTTATGACACGTTCGAGAGTTTCCTGCAACTTCATACGCGCATCCATAGGCATCTTGAAAAGCTTACCATGAAGCCCCTCATTGACCAGCTCGTGGAGGGACTTACCAAAGATATTGCTCTCCCATATCTTTTTCGGATCGTCGTCGAATCCGTCAAGAAGATACATCACAAGTTCCTCTGACTGTCGTTCCGTACCGACAATAGGGCTGATAGTCGTATTGATATTGGCTTTCATAAGGTGTATGGATGGTGCTGAAGCTTTGAGCTTTACTCCGTATTTGCCACCCTGTCGAATTATCTTCGGCTCTTCGAGAGACATCTCCTCCAGCTCTGGCATTACAATACCGTAGCCTGTAGCTTCTACTTCCGCAAGAGCAGGCTCGATACGCTTATATTTGCGGCGAATCTCGTTGAGTTCCGACAGCAGGGGCATGAGGTCGCTTTCGCTCTCAATCTCTATACCCGTAGTTTCTCCGAGTATACGATAGAAAAGACTGTTGTCAAGCTCGGCAGTTATGGTGACAGCGCCCTTACCAAGGTCTATGCCGCTTATCTCCGCCTTTATTACGTCTGGACACTGTGCTATAGCCGCAGCCGCGTCCTCTGCCTCACGGACAAGCCTTATATCCTTAGCAGCACTGCGTATGCAGTCCAGTATCTCAGATTTCAGCCAGTGCCCCTTACCGAGAGTATTTATCCATCGCGCCGTGCGGATATTTATTTCCTTTATGGGGAATGAGAAGAGTATCTCGCGCATTATATCACGTATATCCTCTTCATCAAGACTTAGACAGTTCACGGGAACTACCTTTGCGTCGTAACGCTCCGTGAGTTGTGCCGCGAGAGCCTTAGTCTCGGCAGAATCCGGGGCTAAGGTATTGAGTATCACGACAAACGGTTTGCCGAGCTCTTTCAGTTCGCGGATAACTCTTTCCTCACACTCCTCGTACTCCTCACGGGGTATATCTGTCACAGAACCATCGGTAGTGATAACGAGTCCAATAGTAGAATGGTCTGTGATGACCTTCTGGGTACCTATCTCCGCGGCCATATTAAATGGTATCTCCTCGTCAAACCACGAGGTCATGACCATACGGGGCTGCTCGTTCTCGATATAGCCGAGAGAGCTCGGTACAATATATCCCACACAATCTATGAGCCTCACGTTGAAGGAAGCACCGTCCCCGAGGTCGATACGGACAGCCTCCTCTGGTATAAACTTCGGCTCGGTAGTCATAATAGTCTTTCCTGCGGCAGACTGAGGCAACTCATCAAGGGCCCTTTCCCTCTTGAAGTCACTGCTGATATTAGGTATCACCAGCGACTCCATGAATCGCTTGATAAAGGTGGATTTTCCTGTCCGCACCGGCCCCACCACGCCTATGTAGATATCGCCGCTTGTACGCTCGGCGATATCGCTGTATATATCTTTAGCCATATTTTGCTCCTTGATCTGTATTTGCAGGTACTGATGCCTGCATCAGTCCTCGATTAACAATATTTTACGGGGCAATGTTCACATCGTCCCTACAGAACTACTTTACGATACTATTGGTATCAGCAGCATACCACCATTCTCAAGTCTGTCACCAGTAAGATCGTTTTCCTCCATTATTGCGGAAACGCTTGTGCTGTAGCGCTTTGCGATATCCCATACCATTTCGTTTTCACTACCGAAATACAGTTTTATAGCATAATCGCCGTCACGCTCCTTCCGCGAACTGTCATCTATTGCTATATTCGTTACTGCTCTAATGGAGTCTGAGCTGTACACCGACAGTCTTACAGCCATATCCGCCTTTGCTGTAAGCACTCCCTCCGCAGAGATATCGTAGGATGTCTCACGGACGCTCACCTCTGCCGCTACCTCTGCGCCGCTAATATTGTCGGGAAGAGCGATAACCTCCTCAAAAGCCTCCTCGCGATCGGGCATAGCGATACCGCCTGTGCTCTCCTTAGCAGCCATAGAGTAGACGAGCATACCGCTTATTGCCACGGAGCACCCGTCATCGCCGATATGAGCGTTAATGTTCTTTGGCTCGCTCCACATGGCGTATATTTTCAGAGGCACATTCTCCCCCTCTGCCAGCCTTACGATGTGCCGGATACTCTCATCGTATACTACAGGTATCTGCTCCGCCTTGATCTCCGACATTTCTACACTGCACGGGTATACTGTTGAAAAAGCGTCCTCAGCTATCATTACTGTGGCAGTCTTCACAGCCCTGCAAGAGAGCCTCAATTCCGCCTCGCACCGCAGGACGCGGTTATCACTTCCGCTTATTACGCCAACATCGCAGCTCACAGCCTCGGGAGCCACAGAACAGTCGAAGCTGTCATCAAGCCCCTCCACATCTATTATCTGACTGTAGCTCATGGAGAACCTCATAGGCTCCACGTACATCTCGCCGCCGCTTTCCCCTGCATAGAGAAGCTCCACGTCTGCCTCACCCTTTGCAAGGAGTTTGCCTGATATGAGCTTTATCTCGCACTTTTCCGCGCTGCACCGGCAGTTTATCACGCTGATGATATCCGGCTGAGCCGCTGTAAGCTCTATATCCTCCTCAACGCGCACGTTCTTAACTGCAGATAGCCTTTGTGCCGCATAATTTACAGGCATCTTTCTGAGCTGTATATTCATGCCTGCGGCGTCGGATACGACCTCCTGCGCCTGCTCTCCCGAAACGTTTATCTTTATCGACACCGCTCCCCTCATATCGAGTCTGCGCTTGTTAACTGCACGGAAGCTTATATGATCGGTCTTGGCAGTTATCCTGACATCTGGGCGCTCCACGCTTTTCCCCAGATCCGCTGTACGGGTAAAAGTCCTCTGCTGCTCCACTGACTGAACTGCCGAACCGTCCTCGCCGCAGTAGAGGATATGTATATCGCACCTCAACTCATAGGTGAGCCTTTCGCCGCTGACCGTGCTTTCCGTGATGACTGGAACGGCTTCACAACGAATAAGCCGGAAGATATCGGGGCAGTAATCGGGCAGGATATAGTCAAGCTCAACAGGCTGCTCCTGAACCGTATCGCAGATCATCTCGGCAACAGGAACAGTCTCTTTTGTAAGTTTCAGATCCATAAATGCAGACCTCCTTGAATAATGCTTTATGTAATGATATTCCGAAGATTTGGTGTTTAGAACTATACAGGCAACACCCAATTTTGATAAAATTCATTACAAATTTACAAAGTCGGGTATAGACAAAATAGACAAAATATGTTATAATAATTGTGAACAACATAAAAAAGCAGCACCCCTTTCTGAGGTCTGCTTTTATTCTGCCCGAAAAGACGGGGCAAGAAAGGATATAGTATGCTTCACGAGAAATCATGCGGCGCGATCGTCTACAGGAAGTATCATGGCAATACTGAAATTCTGCTTATAAAGCATATCAACAGCGGTCACTGGTCCTTTCCGAAGGGACACGTGGAAAAGGGAGAGACAGAGGTCGAGACTGCTCGTCGTGAGATAATGGAGGAGACCTCCATCGACGTCATAATTGATCCGACATTCAGAGAAACGGTGACCTATTCACCTAAAAAGGACACCGTCAAGGTCGTCGTATACTTCCTTGCTAAGGCAAAGAACGTTGATTTTTCGCCTCAGGAGGGAGAGATAGCGGATATACGCTGGGTAGACATATCCTACGCAGCGAATATACTGTCTTATGAAAATGACAGAACGATCGTAGCCAAAGCAAAAAGCGCAATAAAGGAAAATCACTGAAAA
>NZ_JAGCFH010000250.1 GCF_017650195.1 Ruminococcus sp.
AAATGCTTTTTCAGGAAAGGATGAGTTGATGGGTAATCTCAAAACCGCAGCGTTAGCTTGCGGAGTGGTTGCATCAGTACTTGCGGGTGGATTTGGAGTTGGATACATAACTTCTTCAACTATCAGCAAAGTAGATCTTATCTCTGAAGAAAACAAGGGTGTCACATATTATGACAGCGCTGTTGATTCAGCATCTGTAAATTCAACTGCAGATGAAACGGATAATGCAACTGCAAACAAAGGAACAACCACCAAGAAATCTAACATGGCCGATGATTTAACGGCCGCAAGCAAAAAAATCGGTTCTGTTCAGGAAGGCACATCTTCCCAGTACAGTTCTGCGGCAGCAGATAATGCTGCTAAGATTTCAAAATCGGTGCCAGCACCGGCTCACGCGCCGGCTGCAATTACACAGCCTGTTACACAGCCTGCTACAACAGCATCAATACTTGCTGACGTTGCAGATTTAGTAACAGAAACAACAGCTGCTCTGGCAGCTATGACTTCAACAACAACACAGGCTACTACAACAACGACCACATCAGAAACTACAACAACTACAACCACAACGACAACTACTGTATCTAATACAGCCGAAACGACTACTACTACAGTCGAGGCTGTACCAGAAGCTCCCGAGGAGACAACGGAGACATACGTTGAGCCTGAAACGGAGCCGGTAGCTATCGACGTTGAAGCAGACAATGACAGACTTCCAATTTCAGATGAAGATTATATTCTTCTTTGTAATGCAGTTGCTAACGAAGCAGGCTCAAATTGGATATCTGACTACAACAAGGCGTTAGTAGTAGAAGTGATCATGAATAGAGTTAATTCGCCTAAGTTTTCAAATACTGTATACGGGGTGCTCACAGAACCGAATCAGTTTACAGGCGCATGGAATTATGTTACTTTGACTACATTCTCTTCTGGCGTTACACAAAGCGTCAAAGATGCTGTTATCCTTTACTTTAATGAACCTGAATCCTTTACTCAGGGTTACTTAGGTTTCTGGGGCGATGGATATAGCAACCATTTCTATTAATAGGATAAACAGTCGGCTGTACCAGCCGGCTGTTTTTATTTAATAGCATACTGGTTGATATTTCAGCGTTAATGTGTTATAATCTTTTTTGATATTATGTGTGAGCGACAATTGCGCAAACTCTGGATCATCCTCGAAAACCGAAATTTTATTATTCCAGATATTATTTAAGGAGCTGTTTATGGAAATAGATGTTAAACGAATCGCAGAACTGGCTTATCTTAATATAAGCGAAGACGAAGAGGACGATATCGTCGAAGAGCTACAGGATATAGTCAGTATGATTTCGGATTTGCCGGAATATAACGAAAGCGAGTTCTTTTCCGGAGAGATGCCGCTGCGTGACGATAAAGAGTTCCCTTCGGGTATAAGTCGTGAGGATCTTTTGAGTAATGCACCGAGGGTATCAAACGGCTGTTTTGCTGTACCGAGGACGGTGAACGATTGATGTCCCTGTGTGATAAGAGCGCCGCAGAGCTTGCGGACATGCTAAGGAAAAAGAAGTGCAGTGCCAGAGAAATACTTTCAGATGTTATGGAACGTGCAAAGGCTGTACAGAACGAGCTAAACTGCTATATAACTTTCAATGAGAAGGCTTTAGAGGCAGCTGATGAAGCCGACAGAAGGCTCGCGGCAAAAGAGGATATAACCATGCTTACTGGGATACCTGTAGCAGTCAAGGATAATATCTCGACCATGGGGCTCCGTACCACATGTGCTTCCGGAATGCTTGAAAGCTATATACCGCCGTACTGTGCTACGGCTGTAGAAAGGCTTAAAGCTTCAGGAGCTGTTATTATAGGGAAGACGAACATGGACGAATTCGCAATGGGCTCCGCTTCTAATACAGGTATATTCGGAGCTGTAAAAAATCCCGTGGATAAGGATTATTCCGCAGGCGGTTCCTCCGGCGGTTCAGCCGCTGCAGTTGCCAGCGGTGGAGCTGTACTTGCGCTCGGCTCGGATACCGGCGGTTCAGTACGTCAGCCGGCTTCCTGATGTGGAGTAGTAGGATTTTGTCCGTCTTACGGTGCGGTATCGAGATACGGCCTTATCGCTTTTGCCTCATCTCTGGATAGAATAGGACCTATTGGAAAAAATGTAAAGGATACTTTTTATCTTTACACTACAATAAACGGACTGGACAACAAAGATGTGACAACTTTTGAGAAAAAATTTTCCCCAGAGCTTAAAGGAGAGCTAAAAGGGCTCAGAATAGGTGTTTCAGCTGAGATGATGAGAGTCTATGAAACCAGCGAAATATCTTCAGCAATTGATGCTGCACTACGGTCTATGGAACGACAGGGAGCTGAGATAGTAAAAATATCACTTCCCTCCGTAAGAGATGCTGTAAAGGCGTATTATATTATATCCTCAGCGGAGGCGTCATCAAATCTTGCAAGGTATGACGGGGTACGCTACGGATACAGGTCTCCGGACGCAGTTTCTCTTCTGGATATGTACAGGCGAAGCCGTACAGAAGGCTTCGGTGCAGAGGTTAAGCGGCGTATAATGCTCGGTACTTTTGTATTAAGCGAGGGCTATCGAGAATCTTATTACAAAAGGGCTCTTTCATGCCGGAGAAGGCTCTCATATGACTTTGAGAAGGCTTTTGAAAGATGTGATATTATAGCTGCTCCCGTATATCCTAGCGCAGGTATCAGGTACGGAAGCGATATATCCACCACAGATATGTATTCAGCTGATATTTTTACTGTACCTTCAAGTCTGGCAGGGCTTCCAGCCGTAAGCGTTCCCTGCGGAAAAAGCATGGAGGGACTGCCCATAGGGCTGCAGCTTATCGGAAAGCATTATGCGGATCATGAGGTATTTAACGCGGCTTACGGATATGAACTGACTGGAGGTGCGGCATGGCAGTGATAGAACCTGTAATTGGACTTGAAGTCCATGTTGAACTTAGCACGAACTCAAAGCTATTTTGCAGTTGCAAAAATGTTTTCGGAGCGGAGCCTAATACAAACATATGCCCTGTATGTCTTGGACTTCCTGGAACACTGCCACGCCTGAATAGACAAGCTTGCTATTATGCAGTAAAAATGGGACAGGCTCTGAACTGTAAGATAAATATGGTCAGCCGTCAGGACAGGAAAAATTATTTTTATCCTGACCTGCCAAAAGCATATCAGATCTCGCAGGCTGATATACCTATATGCGGCATGGGATATCTTGATATTCTCGCAGAAAATGAAGTCAGAAGGATTGGGATAACCCGTATACATATCGAAGAAGACGCGGGAAAGCTCATGCACGATGAAGCAACAGGCGATACTCTCTGTGACTATAACAGGTGCGGAGTGCCACTTATAGAGATCGTTACAGAGCCCGACCTGAGAAGTTCTGCCGAAGCGCGTATATTTCTTGAAACTGTCAGAGCTGTTCTACGTTACATCAGTATATCCGACTGTAAAATGCAGGAGGGTAGCATAAGATGTGATGTGAATGTTTCTGTGCATGAGAAAGATAAGCCTCTCGGAACACGCTGCGAGTTAAAAAATGTCAACAGTTTCAGCGCTGCTCTGAGGGGGATAGAGTACGAGATAAAACGCCAGACAGAAATTATTGCTCAAGGAGGCACGGTTGAGCGCGAAACTCGGCGCTGGGACGATAAGAACGGTGTGAGCATTCTAATGCGTAGCAAGGAGAATGCTCAGGATTACCGATTTTTCCCTGAGCCTGATCTCGGTTTGATAGTTCTTGAACCAGAAGCAGTAAGAAAGGCAAAGTCTGAGATCTCCGAACTGCCTAATAAGAAGATGATACGGTATGTAAAAGAGCACGAACTGAACAGCTCTGAAGCTTTTATCATAGCAGATTCGCCTGAAAAGGCAGAGCTTTACGACAAATGTGTGAGCCTTGAAAAATGTAGTTACCGTTCGCTTGCGAACAGGATAGTCGGCGAGATAACAAGGTATATGAACGATACCGGAAGGACTATAGCTGACACAGGTATAACGCCTGAGAATCTTTGCGGACTATGTGCCGCACAGGAAAACGGCGTTATATCAAGTTCCGGAGCAAAGATAGTTCTTGACGAGCTTATAAGTAATGGCGGAAATACCGAAGAAATAATTAACAGGCTCGGTCTTGTACAGAATTCAGATACGGGATTTTTAAGCGAGCTTGCCGGCAGAATCATCGCTTTAAACGAAAAGTCGGTAAATGACTATAAAAACGGTAAAACAAACGCTTTGGGCTACCTAGTAGGACAAGCCATGAAGGCTTCAGGCGGAAAGGCTGACCCTGCAAAAATAAGAGGTATAATTGAAAATAATCTTAAAATGGAGGAATAATAATGGAATTTATATGCTACCCGAAATGCACAACCTGTCAGAAAGCCAAGAAATGGCTGGACGAAAATGGAAAAAGCTATGAAATGAGAGATATCAAGGAGAATAAACCTACACTTGCAGAGCTTAAAAAGTGGTATAAAATGAGCGGTCTTCCGCTGAAAAAATTCTTCAATACCAGCGGTCTGCTGTATAAATCCATGGAGCTCAAGGAAAAGCTGAAGGATATGACCGAGGAGGAGCAACTGAAGCTCCTTGCAACAGACGGAATGCTGGTCAAAAGACCTATCATTGTTACGGACAGTTCAATACTTGATGTGTTTAGGGAAAATGATTACGAAGAGACGTTGAAATAAGCAGAAAGCAGTCGAAATGACTGCTTTTCTGCTTATTTGTAAGATATATTGCCGCGCACTTGCAAAATCAAGCAGTATGTGGTATAATAATCAAGTATGCATAAAAATGTGACTGAAAGGCAGAGGATTATGGCTAAGAAACAAGATTACGGCAACGACAGTATATCAATGCTCAAGGGCGCGGACAGAGTCCGTAAGCGTCCTGCTGTTATATTTGGCTCAGATGGTCTGGACGGCTGTGAGCATTCGATATTTGAAGTCATCTCCAACTCTATAGATGAAGCCCGTGAAGGATACGGCAATAAAATTATAATCACTCATTTCAGAAACAATGAAATAGAAGTCGAGGATTTCGGCAGAGGCTGCCCTGTTGATTATAACAACAACGAAAAGCGCTATAACTGGGAGCTTGTTTACTGTGAGTTATATGCAGGCGGTAAGTATGATACTGCTGCCGAATCTTATGAGTACTCCCTCGGACTTAACGGACTAGGACTCTGCTCCACACAGTATTCCTCCGAATTTATGGATGTTGAGGTAATACGTGACGGATTCAAGTATAACCTGCACTTTGAAAAGGGAAATAACGTCGGCGGTCTTAAAAAAGAAGAAACAAAGAAAAAGCAGACTGGTACAAAGACACGCTGGCGTCCCGATCTTGAAGTATTTACAGATATAAATGTATCTGACGAGTTTTTCTGCGATATTCTCAAGCGTCAGGCGATAGTAAACCCGAATATACTCTTTGTGTTCCGCTCCGAAAACGAAGCGGGAGGTTTCAATGAGCATGAATTCTTCTATGAGTCGGGTATAACCGAGTATGTAAAGGAAATAGCAGGGGAGGGAGCACTTACCTCTATACAACACTGGACTGCTGAGAAAAAGGGAAGAGACCGTGACGACAAGCCTGAATATAAAGTAAAGCTCGATGTTGCGCTTACTTTTTCAAATAAAGCAAAGCTGACGGAGTATTATCACAATTCCAGCTTCCTTGAGCACGGTGGATCGCCTGCAGAGGCTGTAAAGAGAGCATTTCAGGCTCAGATAGACAGCTATATCAAGTCCATAAACGGTTATCAAAAGAACGAGAGCAAGATAACTTATGCCGACGTTGAGGAATGTCTTATACTAGTTTCATCGTCCTTTTCCACACAGACCTCCTATGCAAATCAGACCAAAAAGGCTATAACCAATAAGTTTATCCGCGAGGCTATGACAGAGTTCCTGCGTCATCAGTTGGAGGTATATTTTATCGAGAATCCAGATGAAGCCCAGAAGATAGCCGAGCAGATCCTCATAAACAAGAGAAGCCGTGAGAATGCTGAAAAGGTTCGCCTTAACGTTAAGAAGAAGCTGACAGGTACTATCGACCTTTCAAATATGGTCGAGAAGTTTGTTGACTGCCGCACAAAAGATGTTTCACGTCGTGAAATATACATTGTGGAGGGTGATTCGGCTCTCGGTTCAGTAAAGCTTGCGAGAAATGCCGAGTTTCAGGCTATTATACCTGTACGCGGCAAAATACTCAACTGCCTTAAGGCTGAATACTCAAAGATATTCAAGAGCGAGATAATCACCGACCTGATAAAAGTTCTTGGTTGCGGAGTTGAGGTTACTACCAAAGCCAACAAGGAGCTTTCTACATTTGATATCAATAACTTCCGTTGGAGCAAGATAGTGATCTGCACCGATGCGGACGTTGACGGCTTCCAGATTAGAACTCTTATACTTACTATGCTTTACAGGCTCACTCCTACCCTTATAGAGCAGGGCTATGTCTATATAGCAGAGTCACCCCTCTTTGAAATAAATACCAAGGAAAAGACTTATTTTGCATATACGGAACAGGAAAAGCAGCGTATCCTTGAAATGATAGGAGATAAAAAGTATACAATCCAGCGCTCGAAAGGTCTTGGTGAAAACGAGCCCGATATGATGAGTCTTACGACTATGAATCCTGACACGCGCCGTCTTATAAAGGTGACCTCGGAGGATATCAGCGAATCTGCAGAGATATTTGAAATGCTTCTCGGCGATGATCTTCAGGGACGAAAGGATTATATATCCGAGTACGGAGCTGATTATCTTGATCTTGCAGATATAAGTTAAGGATGTGTTGTCTTGAAAAAGATTAGAATGACAAAATGCCGTTTTTGTGGCGGAACAGAATTTATTACAGGATATCAGAATTTTTATGGAGCTGTATACAGCGCAGACAGTCTTCTGCATTCGACTTCGCTTTACCATACAATCTGTCGCCATTGCGGTAGTATTGTTAGGACTTATGTAAAGGATCCGGAAAAGCTGTTGAAAAAGAAGGACAGAAAAACATCGCAAGGAGAGGATTAAATGCCAAGGAAAAAGGAAACTCCCAAGAAACAGCCTGCATTTAAACATGAGGCTTATATAGAGGGTTCCGGAAGCGTAGTTGACGAAAAGATTGCCGATACTCTTAAGAAAAACTATATGCCTTACGCAATGAGTGTTATCATCTCCAGAGCGCTTCCGGAGATAGACGGCTTCAAGCCATCTCACAGAAAACTTCTCTACATGATGTACAAAAGGGGACTTCTTAACCCCGATAAGGAGCGTTCAAAGTCAGCAAATGTTGTTGGCGAGACTATGAAGCTCAATCCTCACGGCGATCAGGCTATATATGAGACCCTTGTACGTATGACCAGAGGAAATGAAGCACTGCTCCACCCGTATATTGACAGCAAGGGCAACTTTGGAAAGCAGTATTCCAGCAAGATGCACTTTGCCGCTCCGCGATATACTGAGGTAAAGCTTGAAAGGATATGCAACGAGCTCTTCCGTGATATTGACAAGGAGACTATAGATTTTGTACCAAATTACGACAATACCATGCAGGAGCCTACTTTGCTACCAGCTACTTTCCCGACTGTACTGGTAAACTCCAATACAGGTATAGCCGTATCTATGGCAAGCAACGTATGCCCATTCAATCTTGAAGAGGTCTGTGAAACTACTATAGCCTTGATGAAGAACCCAGAGCATGATATACTCAGCACCCTTAAGGGACCGGATTTTCCCGGCGGCGGACTTATGCTTTATGACGAGACAGAACTGAGCAAGGTCTATGAAACCGGAAGAGGAAGCATCAAGGTACGCGCAAAATACAGCTATGACAAGGTTGCCAACTGTATCGAGGTCACGGAGATACCATATACTACCACTATAGAGGCTATAATCGAAAAGATAATAGACCTAGTAAAGCAGGGAAAGATAAGAGAGATATCATATATCCGTGATGAGACCGATATCGACGGTTTAAAGATAGCGATAGATCTTAAAAAAAATACCGACCCCGATAAGCTTATGCAAAAGCTGTATCGTCTGACTCCATTACAGGACAGCTATCCCTGCAATTTCAATATATTGATTGCCGGTACTCCGAAGGTCATGGGCGTTAGAGAGGTACTTATCGAATGGACTGCCTTTCGTGAGGAGTGCGTTCAGCGCCGTACCTATCATGATCTGCAAAAGAAAAAGGAGAAGCTTCACCTTCTGGAGGCTCTCTCAAAGATACTCCTTGATATAGACAAGGCTATAAAGATAATCCGCGAGACCGAGAACGAGGCAGATGTTGTTCCAAACCTCATGATAGGATTCGGGATTGATGAAATACAGGCTGAGTATGTTGCCGAAATAAAGCTCCGCAATATCAATAAGCAGTATATTCTCCGCCGCATTGAAGAGGTTGATCAGCTTAGGAAGGATATCGCCGAGATGGAGGAGATACTCCGTGACAAGAAAAAGATAAGAAAGATTATCGTTGACGAGCTGAAAGATGTTATAAAAAACTATTCGCAACCGAGAAGGACTATGTTCTATTATCAGACTGATGTTGAGGAAGCGGACGATATAGATGATATCCCTGATTACGCTGTTAATCTTTTTGTTTCCGAAAGCGGATACTTCAAGAAGATAACGCCTCAGTCTTTGCGTATGAGCGGCGAACAGAAGCTCAAAGAGGGAGACTTTATAAGTCAGAGCTTCGAGGCGACAAATAAGACTGAGCTCATATTCTTCTCTGATAAGGCTCAAGCATACAAGTCAAGAGCAAGCTCTTTTGATGATACAAAGGCAAGCGTTATGGGTGACTATATACCTGCAAAGCTTGGCTTTGACGAAGGAGAGAATATGAAAACTCTCGTTCCTACAACAGATTACAGCGGATATATTATTTTCTTCTTTGAGAATGGAAAGGCAGCTAAAATACCCTTAAGATCCTATGAAACGAAAACGAACCGAAAGAAGCTTGCTAATGCATATTCTGCTAAATCAACACTTATAGCCGCTCTTTATACAGCAGATGATACGGACATCCTTCTCAGGACGTCCAGCGGTCATGCCCTTGTATTCAATACAGGCATGATACTGCCTAAGTCTACAAGAGATTCACAGGGTGTGCAGGTGATAAATCTACGCAGAAAAGCTGTGCTTTCTTCTGCAGAGCTAATTTTACCGGAGGCACTTCCTGAGCTTGAAAAATACCGTTCAAAGAGCGTTCCAGCAGCAGGAAAACCTGCAAAGGAGCTTGGCGACAGCAATCAGCTTACATTCTAACAAAAAACACCGTATCAGCTTATGCCGATACGGTGTTTGACTTTATTCCTGAGAGATTATCTCTTTATAGTACTCAGAGATATCAGTTCTTTTTTCCTTGGTATACTGTATTGCTGTTCTCGGGTGCTGATTGAAAAGCCCTGTTAGGAGATATTGAAGATCATATCCCCATACTACGTTTTCCTCACGAAGTTTTGATATATGCTTTTCTATAAACTGAAAAACAGGATATACATTGTATTTGGGGTTTTTCAGGAAGCCGAGTAGAAGTTCCATAGCACAGTTTCCGGCTCCTCTGCCCATAGCTGAGTATGTAGCGTCGAGCCAGTCAACGCCGTCTCCTACAGCCTCAATAGTGTTTGCAAAAGCGAGTTGTTGATTATTATGAGCATGGATACCGACTTTTTTGCCATATTTCTCTGCCATCTCAACATAAAGAGCGGCTATCCTTGCCATTTGCTCAGGATATATGGAGCCGAAGCTATCAACTATATAGAAAACATCTACAGGAGATTGTCCAAGTAGATCAAGTGCGACCTTTATATCCGATTCCTGTGCGTTTGATATAGCCATAATATTACAGCTAACCTCGTAGCCTTTTTTCTTTGCGTCCTCTATCATATCAACGGCAGTAGGTATCTGATGTATATATGCAGCCACACGTACAAGATCAACAGGACTGTTTTCACGCTCTATAATATCTTGCTTATAGTTGCAGCGTCCAACGTCAGCCATAATAGCTATTTTAAGATCTGTGTGGTTTTCTCCTACGATAGAGCGTATGTACTCATCGTCGCAGAATTTGCACGGACCGAATTTATTCACATCGAACATTTCCTTATCAGCTCTGTAGCCGAACTCCATATAATCCACGCCGGCTTTTATATTAGCAAGATAAAGATCCCTTACGAATTCGTCGCTGAACCGGAAATCATTTACCAGTCCGCCATCGCGCAGCGTAGCATCAACGACTCTTACATCAGACCTGTAATTCATAAGTTTTGATAACTCTTTCATAACTTATCCTCTCCCTTTTAGACTGTATCGCTTTGCACTGTAATACTTTAAAGCGGTGTTCTTAAATATAGTATAACACAGTATATGCCATTTGTCAAACACTTTTTCAGATTTTCTATATTGTATCAAAATAAAAAAACAAAAGGGGATTTTATATTTAAAATCCCCATTAGATAAAAGCATATTATTTATCAATAGCCAAGCTCTTCGCCAACAATAATTACCTTAATACGACCTTTATGGCGCTGATGAGCGGATATGAGATAGTTGCAGCATATCCTTCCGTCGCCGCAGCAGCCGTCCGATATTTGGCTGTCAGCCTTTGACAAGGAAACACATTCGCCTTTTTCCTTACAGTAAGTTGCACAGTCAAGGCGGACGCAGTTAGGCGGAGCTGCTTCGCGCTTTACTCTTATCTCAGCTTCCTTAAGGTCCTTTACTATTTTGTTGTATCCTGCAATTATGATGACTGATTTAGGACCGAATGCTATAGCAGCTATTCTGTTACTGTTTCCGTCAACATTGTAAAGAACACCATCCTCGGTAATAGCATTTGAGCTTGATATATATACGTCAGCAGAAAAAGCTTTTATATAGAGTTCTGACACCTCATCAGGTGTCATTTTTGAGCGGTCAAGGTATGTATACTCAGACGAGGACAAGAGTTCTGAAATTCCGCATTCCTTCATTGTTACAGAACCGCCATTAGTAATGACATCGCCCTTCTTTATTAGTGACTGTACTATGGAACAGACATCGTCTTTTGTTTCAGCATAATAGAATTCCATATTATTCTTCTTAAGGTTTTCCCCGACTTTATTAATTCTCTTTTCAATGATAGTTTTTTTGTTGTTGTCCATTTTATATTACACTCCATTCATAAAATCAATATGCGGGACTAATGTCCCGCATATCTATAATTCTTTATTATTCATTGTCAGGTTCGAGAACGGCATAATTACCGTCATCACGCTTGTATACAACATTTATAAGGCCTGTTTCAGCATTTGTGAACATAAAGAATTCATGGTCGAGCAGGTTCATCTGAAGAATAGCTTCATCAGTGTCCATAGGTCTCATCTTGAATTTCTTATGCTTGATTACCTCGTAATCAACTGTTTCAGGTACCGGATAAGCAAAGGCTTCCTTAAAAGCAGCGTCCTTTAGCTTTTTCTCGACCTTGGTCTTGTTCTTGCGTATCTGTCTGATTATCTTGTCGATAGCATCGTCAAGAGCGACGTATTTGTCTTCGGCAGCGCGCTCTGCGCGGAATATTATGCTGTTATATTTAACAGTGAGCTCAAGAATGATCTGAGACTTGATCTCTGAAATTACAATCTTAGCATCAGCTTCCTCTCCAAAGAATTTTCCGAGTCGTGAATCTATCCTCTTTTCTGCGTACTCAGTAAAGTTGGTTGGTATCTGCATTTTTTTAGCTGTGATAGTTGTCTTCATATTGGTCCTCCTTTTTTAGCTTTGCGAGAAGCAAAACTGTACTTTATGGTTATATTATACCATAAAAGAAGCAATATTACAAGTGGAATTTGTTGATTTCGTTTGAAATGCACAAAGCATAATATATAATTTGTTTAATCTGACATCAGAAATCGTTTTTTAAATTATCAAGAAGTACTTGTGCTATTTGCTCCGTTGTGACGTATCCGCTTGCTCTGTCCTCTATAAGAATACAGAAAGCAATAGGGAAATCAGGCTCGTCAACAAAACCAACCAACAACGAGTTTTCCTTCATGCCTTCATTTACTTGAGCGGTTCCGCTTTTTACTCCGACCTTGTAACCGTTGATAAGATAGGCATATTTGTCTGAGCCGTTTGTAAGCATGATCTGTTTCATAGTATCGGCAGTTTTTTCAGAGAAAATCCTATCACTGAATCTGGTCTTTGCTTTTTCTTTTTCACTTCCGCGTGTATCTGTTATATGGTCAATGAGATAAGGCATGGTCATTTTTCCGCTTTCGCTGGCTATGGCACTTTCCCACATCATTAACTGTATTGGACTAACAAGGGTATCGCCCTGACCAATACAGCCCCATTGTGTTCTGAATTCGTATGGGTCTTCAAGTGTAGTCGAAGCTGTTTCACACTGTATACCGTTTATATCGATATATGTGGACTTTCCGCCATTAAGGACATAGCCCATTTTTTCGTAGTGTTTTTTTACTCTGTCGAAAGGCATATCACTGTCTTCGATAAGCTGTGCAAAGAAAGGATTGCAGCTGTTTTCAAATGCCTCCTGGATGTTCTGCGTACCGTGACCGTAAGGATTATGGCAGTCGATATCGGCTCCGGAGCTGTTATGGAATTTTCCAGTACAGTCGTAGCTTTTCGAGAAGAGTCTGTTACTGCCCATTATTTCAAGCGCAGTTATTACTGTAGATACCTTTTGAGTTGAACCGGGAACAGTCCTGAACATATTTTTTGATAAAAGTGTAGCTGATTTGAAGTTTTCAAGATCATCATAGCCTTTTGTTACATCAAGAGAGGGGAGACTGACGCAGACGAGGAGCTCGCCGGTCTTATAGTTGTAAGCGCAAGTGCAGCCTTCCATGTAGCCGTAGGCGTCATAAACAGCACGGTTGGCACTGTGGTCAAGAGTAGTATATATAGCTGCGTGACCGCCGTTATGGAGAAGTCCCTCGTTAAAGCTGTAATTGTTTATTTTTTCAAGGTTCTGTGCTACGAGAGTATTATTCATTTGCCCTTTGTCGTCGCCGATTATATTTCCGACGTCAAGGAAATGATTATCCGGATAAGTTCCGTTTCCTGTACCATCAAAAAGAACGTCCCCTGACCTGTCATAAACGTATCCGTATTCATGAACATCAGAATTCATCATGTAGAATGTGGATTCGTGTACGAGTTTGAAGATAAGCAGACCCATTCCGGCAATAAAAAGCAGCACAAGTAGGCTGATGATTCGCTGAGTTCGTTTTATACTTTTCATTCCTGCCACCTCCATGCCGGAACAGCGGCTTCCTGTTTTTTATGCTTAGGCTCTTTGAAAGAAGGAGACAGGCATGCAATAAGCATACCGATCATAAATCCGCTTACCATCATCGAGCTTCCGCCTGATGAAAGGAAAGGGATAGTAACTCCTGTAAAGGGGATAAGATTGCATGAGCCGAATATATTCAGTGCCATCTGGACGGTAAAAGCTGCACAGACGCAGGCAGATATGGTGCCATGGTAGTAAGAACGTGCAGGATTTATGAGCGGTACGGCAGTCATTATAACGATAGCAAGAACAGCCATAAGCGCATATAGAAGTCCCCATTCCTCGCTTATAGTTGCGAATACGATATCGTTTTTGTATGCGAATATATTTGAGAGATATCCCTTACCTGGGCCAAGACCAAACCAACCTCCCTTAGCTATAGCGATAAGAGCCTGTGACTGCTGATATCCGTCACCTGTCTTATCGTTCCATATATCAACATGAAGACGATGTTGAACGTAATCTGGAGCATACTTCAGACCTATAAGAAGGAATACGAAAATAACGGCTATGACTGAGATAAGCTTTTTCTTCGAAAATTTAGCTTTTGGATAGCATATTCTTAGAAGAAAACCGACAGAGAATATGCCGAGAAAGGTCGGAAGACTTCCGTAATCGTGGGATTTTACCTGTACAAGGCATATTGCTGCTGTTAGGACAAGCAATGTTATATTTTCGTATACGATATTCATAAATAATACCTTATGCTTTCGTTGCTGTTCCTCAATTGAGGTCGCACAGGCAAGTACAAAGAGAGGTTTTATGAATTCGGAGGGCTGTATAGTGAAGCTTCCTATCTTTATCCACATCTCATTTGCAATAAGATCAACGAGAAGGTTTATTAGTAGAACAGCTCCGACAGCTCCATATATAAGCTTTTTCTTTTGCTGAAGTAGCTTGTGATTTCTACAAAGTATATATCCTGCCTTGCACGAAGCTATTGAGAATATACAGGTAATAAGATGCTTTATATCAAAGTTGACTTCTCCGAAGCAGGACTGGAATATAAAACTCATATTCAATATAAGTATAAGCAGAAAATCCAGAGCATATGAGGACTGCTTGAAAAGCAGCATTATGACAAAGTAAGATATATCAATTATTATTACGGCTGCTCCGAGTACTGCGACATCTCTTGTGTCTTTGTAGTTCCCGTTGAAGTATATATTTACTATCATTGCGATATGAGCTAAAAGAACGGAAATACAGGAAAAGCCATAAGCGATAGGGTTAGCGTACACGTTCCTGCCTCCTTTTACGAAATATCAGACGACGGTTGCCAAGGGTTATAACGTCATTTTCATTAAGAACGGCAGTCCTGACCATAGCACCGTTAACAAAGATACCAGATTTTGAGCCCATATCCCTTATCGACCACTTTCCTTCGGATACAGTCAGCATAGCGTGATAACGGGATACTGAGAGGTCCGGTAGACGTATATCAGCCGAGGCATGACGTCCTATAAGAACTTCGTCACAGCCTAGTTCATAAGTTTTTCCCTGTTCTGCAAGCTCCATATCATTGGAAACTTCATGCCAGTTCTTTTTAGTGGATTTTCTTTCGCGGTATGCTGTCAGCAGTAGGACAAGTATACATATATCCAGCGCTGCTGCTGCAGCTACGCATAAGATCAGATTCAGTGAATCCAAGAAAACACCTCCATTGAAAAAAAGAAAAAAATTGCAATAAAAATCCCGAAGAAAGCTCTTCGGGATCCTGTATTATTCTTCAGACGGCTGTTCATCAGCAGTTTCTTCCGCTTTATCCTCAACTATCTCCTGTGTGAGGACATCCTCAGATATTTCGCCGCGCATGAGCTTTTCAAAATCATCACCGTCTATCTTCTCAAACTTGAGGAGATATTTTGCAAGGAAGTGCATCTTTTCCTCGTTAGCCTTGAGAAGTTCTGTACAGTCACTGTAAGCCTTTTCGATGATAGAGCGGATTTCTTCGTCTATCTGAGCCGCAACAGCTTCGCTGTAGTTCCTTGTATGACCGTAGTCTTTTCCGAGAAATACTTCGTCGTTGTCAGAGCCGTAAACAACAGTACCGATCTTCTTTGAAAAGCCGTACTTTGTTACCATATTTCTTGCGGTAGATGTAGCACGCTCGATATCGTTTGAAGCTCCGGTGCATATGTCGTCGATGAAGAGCTCTTCGGCAACACGACCGCCCAAAAGCATTATTATGCTCTCACGCATCTGATTGCGTGAAACGTGCCTATCATCGTTATCTGGTCTTGTAACTGTGAGACCTGCAGCCATACCACGCTGGATAATAGTTACCTGATGTACCTTATCCTGTGTTTTGAGGTTGTATGCAGCAACTGCGTGACCTGCCTCATGATAGGCAGTTACAAGCTTGTCATGTTCGGTCACTATGCGTGATTTCTTTTCAGGACCGGCAATTACTTTCATTGTAGCCTCTTCGATATCAGCCTCTGTAACAGCAAGACGATTGTTTCTAGCAGCAAGTAGAGCTGCTTCGTTGAGTACATTTTCTAGATCAGCTCCGGTAAAGCCCTGAGTGGTTTTCGCAATAACTTTAAGGTCAACGTCAGGACCGAGAGACTTGTTTTTTGCATGAACTTTGAGTATCTCTTCACGTCCCTTAACATCAGGATAGCCAACAACTATCTGTCTATCGAAGCGTCCCGGTCTGAGAAGAGCCGGATCGAGGATATCACGCCTGTTTGTAGCAGCGATAACGATAACGCTGTCGTTGCCTGTAAAACCATCCATTTCAACAAGAAGCTGGTTGAGGGTTTGTTCACGTTCATCATGACCTCCGCCAAGACCTGCGCCTCTGTGACGTCCTACGGCGTCAATTTCGTCTATAAAGATTATAGCAGGAGAGTGCTTTTTAGCCTGTTCAAAGAGATCTCTTACACGGGAAGCACCTACTCCAACGAACATCTCAACGAAATCCGAACCGGAAATAGGAAAGAATGGACAGCCTGCTTCGCCTGCTACTGCACGCGCGAGAAGGGTTTTACCTGTACCGGGAGGTCCGAGAAGTAGAACTCCTTTAGGTACCTTAGCACCTAGCTCTGTATACTTTCTCGGGTTTTTGAGGTAATCAACTATTTCGATAAGCTCCTGTTTTTCCTCATCTGCGCCTGCAACATCCTTGAAGGTAGCCTTACGGGCGCTTGCACCATTTTTGAGGTTAGCTTTTCCGAAGGTTGCATATTTGCTTCCTCCGCCGTTCTGCTTCATTATGAAGTAGAGTATAGATATACCGAGAAGAACCGTAAGAATTACCGGTATAAGTGAATAAAGCCAAGTTCTGTCTGTGATCTTGATATAATCCTGCTTAAGAGGAGCGTCAGGGTGCCTTGTATTGTATTCCTTACGGTAGTTTTCTGTATCATTCAGAAAGATATTAACATTTGGAACGTTGTAATGCTTTTTCGTGTCCTCATTATCAAGCTGATAGGTAAGATCTCCCGTACCAAGATCAAGTTCGTAATAGGAGACCCTATAATTGTCAAAATAGCCGATTATTTCGGTATATTCCGTCTTATCGTTGTTCTGATTCAGTCTTGAGCTGATATATACGAGCGAGAAAACAGCTATACCAACGATAAGCAGATAGGTAAGAACTCCTTTGCTTTTTTTGGGTGTCAAATTATCCTCTCCATTCTTTATGAGCGTTTTATACAGACCTTAAGAAAATGTACAGTATTCTCATCAGGTGCAGCACGATCGGCTATTCCGATCATTTCGGCGAATACCGTACCCTCCTCGTCTTCTATGAAGTGAAGCGTGCGGCGTTTTTCAGCCGGAATCTTTTCATTTATCATTTTTTTAATAGAGGAGGTGAAATCCCTTCCTCTCAATTTTATCCTGTCACCGAACTTTCTGCTTCTGACAACAGTTCTTCCTCTTATTTTATCATAATCAAGCAGATAAAATGTGGAATTTTTGTTAACAGTTTCAATTTTCTTCAAATCATCACATTGGATAATTTCGCAGAAAAGTATACATCCGGCGTAAATTCGGTTTTCGCCTATAATTAGCGGCTTTGATATTAAATTGTCATTGTCAGGCACTATTTTTATAAGTTCTATTGAACCATCAGTTCCCAAAAGATATATCTGACTGGAAATATTAAGCTTACCGCCGTTTAACGCAATGCTGTCAGCTTCCTCCAGTCTTTTATGGGAATAGGGAAGTCCGTTCTCGGATAAGAGTCTTGCGATAAGTCGTTTTCTTATTACTGGAGCATATTTGCCGAGGTCAAGCAGCTTTTTCCCTTTCAGACACGAGCTGTAAGCGTCATTGGCCACAGACTCAATAAAGGCGTTTTCATCGCGTAAGGTATTCAGAGAGTTTATTGATGTTTCGATGACCGAACTGTTTAACTCTCCGAGCAGAGGTACGATTTTATGCCGTATCTTATTGCGTGTGTAATCGTCCGAAAGATTGGTGCTGTCTGTCACATAGTCCTGCCCTTCTTTTACAAGGAACTCTTCTATTTCAGCTCTTGTTACGCCAAGTAGCGGTCTTACAATATTGTCTCTTACAGGAGGTATGCTTGCGATGCCTTTAATACCTGTTCCTCGCGCGAGATTAAGTATTGCAGTTTCAAGGGCATCGTTTGCATTATGGGCAGTTGCGATTTTTTTATGAGCTGTATATTCCTTAAAAACAGAATATCTCAGCTTTCTTGCAGCCTCCTCGACAGAAAGCGAGTTTTTTACTGCATATCCACTAACATCGCATGAAACAGCATTGAATACAATCGCTTTTCTTTTGCAGAGCTCGCGACAGAAATGTTCATCCCGGTCGCTTTCAGCACCTCTTAGACAGTGATTGACATGTAGAGCTTCAACCTGTATTCCAAGTCTGTCCTTTAAACTGAAAAGAGCAAGCAAAAGAGCAACGCTGTCTGCGCCGCCTGAAAGACCGCATACTACAGTATCACCGCTTTTCAGCATATCATATTTCTGAATAAAACTGTAAACCTTATCTAACATGATCAAACATTTTCAGGCGGAGCATTATAGTCAGGATTAGAGAATCTTGTGAACTGTCCGTCCCATATTAGCTCGACAGTACCTGTTTCACCGTGACGGTTTTTAGCGACGATACATTCGGAAATGTTTTGTCGCTGACTTTCTTTATTGTAATAGGCTTCTCGATACAGGAAAAGTACTATATCCGCGTCTTGCTCTATAGAACCGGATTCACGCAGGTCTGAGAGCATTGGGCGCTTGTCTGTACGGCTTTCAACAGCACGGGAAAGCTGTGAAAGGAGTATTACCGGTACATTCAATTCCTTAGCCATAACCTTGAGCTGTCTTGTTATCTCACTGATAACTGTTACACGGTTATCAGAACGTGAAGTCGATTCCATGAGCTGTAAATAGTCTATGATTACAAGTCCGAGATTTTTAGTTCTGCGGAGCTTTGCCTTCATTTGTTGGACGGTCATGCTTGCTGTATCATCGATATAAAGGGGAAGAGTGCTGAGATATCCGGCACTTGTAGCGAGCTTTACCCAGTCACCGCCAGAGATCCTACCGTTCCTGAGTGTATTTGACTCAACTAGTGCTTCGGTAGATAGTATTCTTGTTGCAAGCTGTTCCTTTGACATCTCGAGATTGAAGGTAACGACGTCCTTTTCTGCACGTCTTGCTACATTTGTGGCAATGTTCATAGCAAATGAAGTTTTTCCCATACCAGGACGTGCGGCAATTATGATAAGATCGGATTTGTTAAGTCCCGAAGTTATACTGTCAAGGAGTGTAAAACCTGTCCTTGCACCTACGTATTTGTCCTTGTCAGGACCTGATATCTTTCCTAGTCTGTCATAAGCCTCTGCGATAGCTTCCGAAAGGGGAACGAGACCGCGGACGTCCTTGCCCTGTCTTATATCATATATTTTCTGTTCGGCGGCGTCGAGAAGAAGCTGTGCATCCTGTTCACCTGACTGAACGTCCTCAAGTATCGTTTTAGCCACATAACTTAGACTTCTGAGGAAATACTTGTCTGCAACTATCTTGCAGTAGCTCTGAATATTTGCAGTTGACGGGAGCATATTACCTATCTCTGCAAGATATCGTCTTCCCTCAGCAGGGCTTTCAAATATATGCTGCTTTTCCGCTTCATTAAGTACGGTTACAATATCAACTGGTAGGCTCATTGAATTCATTTGCAGCATTATCGAGTAAAGAGCCTTGTGTTGTTCATTGTAGAAGTACTCTGGCTTTATGAGTTCGATAACGTCGGGAAGCACGGAGGGCTGAGATATTATCGCTCCAAGGACAGACTGTTCTGCTTCTATGCTGTGAGGCAGCTCGCGGGCAGAAAGCAGGATATCATGTTCATCCATAGCATTCACCGTTTAGCCTTCAACGACTTCAACATCTATGGTTTCGGCAATACCGTTATAGAACTTTACAGTTGCTGTGTATGAGCCGAAATTTTTGATATCTGAGCTAAGAGATATCTTCTTCTTGTCCACCTTTACGCCGAACTGTTCTGCAAGAGAATCAGCAACGTTTGCGGCGGTAACAGAACCGAATAGCTTACCGTTTGAGCCGGCTTTTGCGGATATATTAACCTTTTTACCCTTTATTTTCTCGGCAGCTTCCTTGGCAGCCTGTATGTCAACGTCTATTTTATGCTGAGCAGAAGCCTGAGCACCTTCGAGCTTGTTCATATTCGATGCGTTTGCCTCTACTGCATAGCCCTTGGGAAGGAGCATATTGCGTGCGTAACCGTCAGCAACATTCTTTATTTCACCTTTTTTTCCAGAGCCTTTAACGTCCTGTAAAAATATAACCTTCATATTAATCAACCTTTCTTGTTTAGAGATCAGTGCTGTTTTTCTTGCAGTCGTCTATTGCGATTATTAGAGCCTTTGCGGCTTCTTCCATTGTAACGTTTTCAAGTTGTGTGGCAGCCATAGTCTGATGACCACCTCCGCCGAGTTGCTCCATGATTACCTGAACATTCAGTCCGCCAAGGGAACGTGCGGATATATTGACCGTTTTACTGGTCTTGTATATAACGAATGAAGCGTCAACATCTGTAATTCCGAGGAGCTCGTCAGCAGCCTGAGGAGCAACAATCCTTATATCGTCAGAGTCGAAATCTGCAACAGCAATAGCACAATTGTTATGTATCTTTGCAGAAGCAACTATCTGGGTTTTCCTTCTGTATGAATCTATAGAATTGGAAAAGAGGTGCTTTACAGCTATCGTATCAGCACCGAGCTTTTTAAGGAAAGCAGCAGCTTCAAATGTCCTAACTCCGGTACGCATAACGAAATTCTTTGTATCGAGCATGATACCTGAAAGAAGAGCATCGGCAAAGCAGCCTGCGATCTTTCCGTCAACTGGGTAATTAAAGTACTGTATAAGCTCTGTGACCATTTCAGACGCAGAGGAAGCGTAGGGCTCATGATAGAATATCACCGCATTGTCAATAAAGTTGACAGTTTTCCTGTGATGGTCAATAACGACTACCGAATGAGCTCTCTCATAAAGTGTATGGCTTTCCACATAGTCCTTGTTATGAGTATCAACAATTATGAGCATATCATTGGGAGTTATCATACTTTCAGCCTCTGAAGGAGTAACGAAAAGTGCTCCGTCAGTGGCTTCGTCGATCTTGTCTATTAGATTTGTAGCAAGATTCTTTGTGCGATCAACAGCGATAAAGGCTTCTTTTTCTAGGTTTATTATAGCTCCTGCTATACCGCAAGCTGCGCCTACAGAGTCGAGATCGCCGAAACGATGACCGATAATAAATACCCTTTCGCTGTTCATAATAAGGTCCTGTAAAGCGTTTGCAATTATTCTTGTTTTTGAACGCGAGCGCTTTTCTACTCCGTTGGAAACTCCTCCGAAGAATCGGTAGCCTGTGTCGGTTTTGACAACAGCCTGATCGCCGCCTCGTCCGAGAGCCATGTCAAGGCATTGCCTTGCGATATCCTCGCTTTCGGAGAGTGAGTCTGCACCCTGACCTACACCTATGGAGAAGGTAAGCGGGTACTTCCCGGCTATCTTTATACTGCGGGCAGCCTCAAGAATCTTGAATTTGCTGTTTATTATCTCGTTCAGATGACGGTTCTCGATTATAGCAAAAAATGTATTCGGAGACGTCTTTTTTATAAAGCCATTCGTCTTACTCATGAAGTTTTCTATGAGTTTTTCTGTTTCTACTGAAGTCTGTGCTTTTTCGCTCTCCTTTGCATTCTGCATTATCTCGTCATAGTTATCGATAGTTATGATCAGAACATTGGGGTGAGATTCGCTCATTTCATGTTTTATCGTGTAATAGTTCGACTGATCGTGAAAATAGAGAACAAGGAATGACATATCATTCTTCTCAAACTTCTCAGCAGTAACGTCGTAAATACAACCGTTTATAGGACATAATGCACTTCCATTGCTGGATAGCAAATCCATATCTATTTTTACGAAGCTCTCAAATTCAAGTCCGTAAACATCCTGTCCGAGCCCTATCTTTTCGGCAAATATTTGGTTATACCATACGAACTGCCGATTATTGTCGATAACTGCAACAGGAGCAGGCAAGGAATTCATAAATTCGGCAGCAGAGCTTTCAAGATGCTGATTCATCTTTGAAATGCGGCGCATAGAGTTCTGGGAATATATTATAGTATATACGATACAGCTTAGTATCAGAGCGAAAGCAGCTCCTATAAGGACATTTGCGATAGTATTGCTGCGGTCTATCAGCAGAAATGAAGGTATCAACATACCCAGCGCAAGCAGATGAAGTATCAACATAACTGCCGGGAATTTCTTTTTCACCTTTTTACTCCTTTCGGAAAGATTATGTCTCCATTATAATCGGAAGGATCATAGGACTGCGTTTTGTTTTCTGGTAAATATAATCGGAGAGAGCGTCGCGGAGTTTTCCCTTGAGGGAATTCCATTCTCTCAACTCGTTGGAGGAACAGTTTGCAAGAGTATCAGTAAGAAGGCCTTTTGCCTCTACCATTAGTTCTTCTGATTCACGGACATAGACGAATCCTCTTGATATTATATCAGGACCGGCAACAAGCTCATTGGTGCTCCTTTCAATGCCTATGACAATGATTATAAGACCATCCTGAGCAAGATGTTTTCTGTCGCGGAGAACTATAGAGCCAACATCACCTACGCCGAGTCCGTCAACGAGGACTCTTCCTGCAGGCACCTGTGAAACGACCTTCATGGTATTTCCGTCTGTCTCGATAACGTTGCCTATCTCAGCGATAAGCACATTTTCCTTGGGCATACCAAGCTGTAAGGCAAGATCTGCGTGTTTTTTCAGGTGCTTGTATTCACCGTGAACGGGAATGAAGAACTTAGGCTTCGTAAGAGACTGCATGAGTTTCAGCTCCTCCTGACAGGCATGACCTGAAACGTGTACCTCATACATTGCCTCATAAACGACCTCAGCACCTGATTTCATAAGCTCGTTAACAACTCGCGTAACGAATTTTTCGTTGCCAGGGATAGGCGTTGCAGATATAATTATGAAATCCATGGGCGTGATGTTAACCTTTTTATGGTCGTTCATTGCCATACGGGTAAGAGCCGACATTGGTTCGCCCTGGCTTCCCGTAGTTATAAGAACGATGCGCTCGCTTTCATAGCGGTTCATCATCTCTATGTCGATAAATATACCGTCTGGAGCTTCAAGATAGCCAAGATCTATGGCGGTATTTATAACATTTACCATACTCCTGCCGAATACGGCGACCTTTCGGTTGTATCTGACAGCACAGTTGACTATCTGCTGGACACGGTGAATATTCGATGAGAATGTGGCGATTATGATACGTTTACCCTCACCTTTTTGGAAAAGTTTGTCAAAGGAGTCACCGACTGTACGCTCGGAATGTGTATATCCTGGCCTTTCGGCATTTGTAGAATCAGCCATAAGGGCAAGAACGCCGCGGCTGCCTAGTTCACCAAATCTGGCAAGGTCTATTATCTTGCCGTCAATTGGCGAATAATCAACTTTGAAGTCACCGGTGTGTACGATAACGCCGGCAGGTGTATGGATAGCCATACCTACAGAGTCGGGGATGGAATGATTTACCTTTATGAATTCAACAGCCATACAGCCCATTTTAACTGTTTTCTTGGGCTCTACGATATTGAGGTTCACTTTTCCATTTATGCCCTGTTCCTTGAGTTTGCCTTCGATAAGTCCAATAGTAAGTCTTGTGGCATATACAGGTACGTTTATTTTCTTGAGGAGATAGCCAAGACCGCCGATATGATCCTCATGACCGTGCGTAATAACTATTCCTCTGATCTTTTCTTGATTTCTTTCAACATAGGTGAAATCCGGGATAACAATGTCTACTCCAGGCATATCGGCGTCAGGGAAAGCAAGACCACAGTCGAGTATGAACATATCGTTTGAACACTCGAAAACTGTCATGTTTTTACCTATTTCATTAAGACCACCTAACGGTATTATGCGTACAGGCGTCTTTTTTACTTCCTTAGGTTGCCTTGCACGGCTTTTTGTCTTGGTTTCTGGTGCTGTTTCGGTCTTAACAGCTGGCTTTTTCTCTTTTGTTACCTTATCCTTTGGCGCTGAACGCTTTCTGTAAGTCCTTTTGGGGGCAACAGAATCGCTCTGCTTTGTCTTATTATTTTTCTCTTTTTCGTTCACTATATGACCTCGCTTTCAATAATAGGGAAGACCTCTGCGTGAACGCCGCAGAAGCCTGAAAAAATATAAAAAGTAAGGCTCCGGAATTGTGAGATTTGTGAGTGTAAAGCATCATTCACATTATAAAAAGCGATAAAAAGGCTGACCACATAGAAAACAGGCAAACGTACAAGCTCTTTTTCGAGCCGAACCTGTATATAATTATGTGATCTTGTGGATATGTTGGTTCCGAAGCATTTTGACCGCAAATCGTCTGCGGTAAATATCTTAATGACGTTTTCGCCATAAAAGCCTATAAATTACAGTTGACGCTATTGCAGGATCGCACTGCGAGCGCAAGTATTCAAATATAATTATACAGAAATAAAATATGGATGTCAATAGAAAATCTGAATGATTTTAACATTATGCAATATAAATAGTTTTTTACAACATGAAGATATCAATTGTGGAATACTTTCAGATCCGCTGATATTAAGCTATACTGGGCGATTCCTAAGATATTAAGGTGAAAAAGATGTATTTCAGCCTTTTTAAGATTGGACAACCAATTTTGGAGCGAACAAACTTAAAAAATGCAGAAAAGTACAGTATTAGGCTAATTTAAGTTTTGACAAGTAGATTTGTATTTTTTGCAGAGAGCGGTTTATAATATTAATTGACAACAGAGATGGAGTTTATTCTTTGCTTACCTGTTTTACGAGTAATAAAAGGGCAATTATATTCGGGAAAGCCATAAGTCCGTTGAAGATATCTGATATCGTCCAAACGGTCTGTGAGTGAAGAATGGCTCCGGAGGCTGCAACTAGCGAAAAGATAATGTTGAATCCCTTGCTATTGCTGCCGAAAAGGTAACAAAATGCTACTGAACCGCAGTATGACCAGCCTATAACAGTACAAAAGGCGAATATCACCATTAACAAAGCAAGTATGATATCAGTTATTGCACCGGTAACAGGCAGAAATGATGAATTTACAGTCATATCTACGGAAGAGCACAGTACAGCGGCAGCAGTAAGAGTACAGCAAAGTATCGTATCAATGAAGACCTCAAGCATACTACACATTCCCTGTATTTTATATGAACTGTAGTTTTCTGAGGCGCTATGCAGCAAAGGAGAACTTCCGAGACCGGCTTCGTTTGAGAATATTCCTCTTCTGATCCCTACAGATACAGCTTTTGCTACAGAATATCCTGTTATCCCTCCCATTGCCTGTTTTAAGCCAAAAGCCTCTGAAAATATATCTAAAAAGGTAAAGGGGAGCTTTTGTTTGTTCTTTATTATTGTAGCCACACAGATAATAGTATATACAAAAGTCGCGAGGGGCAGCAGTATCTTTGCCACACCGCTTATTCTTTCAGTACCTCCTTTTATTATTACGTATAATATAATACATACGAAGCACGATAGTAGTATCGGACGTATTTCCACGCACTTGTAAAGATTTTCCGAAAGTGTACTTATCTGCGCCATCCCTCCCATGCCGAAGGACGCGCATAGACAGAAGAATGCAAATATACCGGATAGTGTTGTGCTTCCGAGTCCGTATCTTATGTATGCGATAGGACCTCGTATCGTTTCGGTACTGTATTTCGCCGAAAGACAGTTTTCGGCATAGACTAAAGCCATACCGAGAAAGGCAGAAATCCACATCCAGAAGATCGCCCCGGCTCCACCTATTCTTATTGCTGATGCAACTCCAGTGATATTTCCCGTTCCCATAGCCGTACCAAGAGACATACAGAAAGTTCCAAATTGAGAACACTTATTCTCTCTTTTTTGGAATATCTTCATAAAATAGGGTAAAATGCGGAATTGTATGAAATGTAACCTGAGCGTATACAGTAGACCTGTCATAAGCAAGAGGATTATCAGTCCGTTTCCCCAGACGTAAGAATTGATTTTTTCCAGCATGATGCACCGCTTTCGTACAGCTTAATGATAAAGTGGTTAATGATAAAGTTTACAATTTGTTTTAATTTTCGGTTTTACATATGATTTTATTTATGATATAATGTTCATGTAATGAACATTTAATTTTTTATCCTTGAAGATATGTGATCGGGCAGTCATACCGTTTCGCTTATTTGATACTATATAATACCGTGAAGGGGGCGTGAAATGAAACAGTATGCACCTGACAGGCGTTGTTTGACGACAATGAGGATTATAATCACTGTAGTAGCTATCATTATTCTTGCGGCAGTAAGATATTTTGTAGCGATAGAAAAGATAGTCGTATTATCAGTGATTGTTGTCATTTCAATCGCCTTTTTAGAGATGTTCGTTCATCTGCCGCTTTATTTTTCTTCAATAAAATATACCGCCACTGAAACAGAGGTCACAAAGAGCAGCGGCGTATTTATAAAGGTACATCAGTCTGTAAGATATTCCTCCATACAGTATACCACTTTTATAAGCAGCTATTTATCAAATTATACGGGCTTTAATTTTATAATATTCTTCGTATACGGTGGACAGCTTAGGCTTTTATTCCTTAAAAAGTCCGACGCTGAAGAAATCTTTGCCATGTCCGGAGGAATTAGTACTGAGGGGGAGAAGTATGTGCCGTGAACATCCTTTGAAAATACTCAGATACTCCGCGAAGAATATATGGCTACTTATTTTCCCTTTGATACGCGGCGTTTATACCTATAAATTTGACAAGGATTGGTTTTACAGCTGGGTAAGTGGAGCATGGTTCGATATAGCTGTACTTGCGGCTATTATTCTGGTCGGTTTGGTTAGGTGGCTTTTTTCGCGTATTTATCTTACAGAAGAGGAACTTGTACATCGCGACGGAGTTTTTGTACGAGTAAATACCTTTATCCCTATACGGAATATCAGCTCGGTTACAGTAGAAAGACCTTTTTTCATGATGCCATTCGGAGCAATAAGGTTTCGATGCGATACACGCGCTGGAATCTTCAAGACAGTAGATCTAAAGCTCCTGATCGGTAAAAAAGCTCTGAAAAAGATAATGCAGCATATGCCGGACATTGACGAAAAAAAGAAGATAGATGATATATCGCAGCCGAATACGCTTTCTGTACTGATCTTTTCTGCACTTTTTTCAAGCGGCTTTTCAGGAACTGTTTATCTTGCCACATTTTTCTTTAAGGGCGGAGATATCGCATACGATATTATAATGCACTCTCTGAATATTCTTACGGAGGAAACGGAAAAGCTGACGGAAAAGCTCCTTCTTAAAATCCCGACAGCCGCTATATTTATAGGAGTTTTCTTTATTGCATCGTGGTTCCTGTCATTTCTTGTGAATTTCTTCAGGTACGGAAGATTTAACATCGACTTCGACCGTAGCTGTACAAGAGTATCCTACGGTATACTAGAGCGCAAGGAATACCGTATAAAGAATTCGCATATCAATTACACAGACCTCAGACAGAATCTTTTAATGAAGGTAAGGGGAGCCGTTGCGGTGAATATAAGTTGTGCAGGCTATGGTTCGTCAAAAAACAGGATGCCTGTTTTGCTTCCGGTGAGGAAGGAAAAAAATCTCGGAGAAAAGTTCGAGATTATCGGCATATACGGTGGAAAAAAGAACAAATACAGTGCTCAACCGGCAGGTATATGCTCATATCTGCTGATACCTCTTATGGTTGCTTCACTTATTATTCCGACCTACGACTGGGCGGCAAGGATATTTCCAAAACTTGTCGAGCTCTCACTTTTTTTTGCAGTCATGCTCGAAATACCTGCGATATGGTTTATTATAGTAAAATTCGTAGCGCTTATGACGAGCGGTGTTGCTTTTTACGAGGATAAGATTATAATCCGCTGTTCAAAATGGACTAAGTTCCATACTGTTGTTTCGACTCGTGAAAAGGTCGTAAAAATTGAGCTGGAACAGAATCTGCTACAGGCGATGAGCGGAAGATGTGCATTCAGTATATGGTTTGAGGGCGAGGAGCATACAAGATATAAGATAAAGGCAATGAAAGCCGAGGAGGTAAGAAAAATAGCTGATATGCTCGGATATAAGATAGGCGAAAAAGTAAAAACTTGACAATTGTGCTTAAAAATGGTATCATTATCAAGTGAGCAGACTATGCGGTAGCGGGAACGCTTTAGTTCACGAGGAAAGTCCGTGCATCACAGAGCAGGGTAGCTGCTAACGGCAGCCGAGGGCGACCTTAGGGCAAGTGCAACAGAGATATACTGCCGCTTAATGCGGTGATGGTGGAAAGGCGAGGTAAGAGCTCACCAGAGCGCTGGAGACAGCGCTGCTATGTAAACCCTATCCGATGCAACGCCTATTGGTGCTTGTTATCTTAACGTCTGCTCGGCGGATAACAAGTAATGGCGGCTGGAGCTTGCCGGCGACGGTAAGCGTAGATAAATTACCGCACACGACAGAACACGGCTTATCGGTCTGGTCAATAAAAAAAGAGAGCTTTTGCTCTCTTTTTTTGCGTTATTTAGTCTCTCCACATCTTTCTGTATGAGAAACAGGTAAGGTTTTCAGATTTTTTGAATTGCCTTGCAAAGTAGCTCTGATCGTTGAATCCGCAGAGATGTGCGATCTCCTCCACGGATTTATCAGTAAAGCGAAGAAGTTTTTTACCGCAGTTTATCCTTGCGTTTATAAGGTGCTGAAATATAGTTTTTCCATATATTCGCTTGTATTCACGGGTGAGGTAGTATTTACTTATGTAGAATCTTGATGAAAGCATCTCAAGAGAGATATCCTCGGCAAAATGATCGTCTATAAAATTATGTACCGACAGCAGCTTTTGCTTTAAAGCAGAGTCGAATTGTTGTTCACTATTGTTAACAGTAAGAGCTATTGTAAGAAGCTCAACAATTAACTTTGAGGTGATTATTTCAGCGTCGGGAAGCTTTTTTTCGTTGATATCCATTAATTCTGTTATCGCCGAAACTACCTTGTCAAAAAAATGAGGATGGAAAACAGCCTTTGACTGAGATGTGAAATAATCGTAGTACTGCTGTGAGGTGCTTCCATTGAAATGAACCCAGAGAAGCTCCCACGGTTCAGCTTCAAGGCTCCTGTAGTAATGAGGCAGACGACAGTCCACAAAGAAACAGTCGCCTTTTATAAGGGGATATGTGTCATCTCCTATAACAAGCTCTCCAAAGCCACTTACAACCGCTGCTATAAAAAAAGAGTCAAGATCGTGCCTGTGATGTATCTGAGCCTCGTTTCGTTTGGAATATCCCGCTTCCTGAAGATAGAAGAATGCATTTTTGGCTGACGGGCTAGGGGTGCATATCACTCGTCTTGAAGATGTCTTATCGTTATTTTCGGATAGTAGCTTTTCCATAGCAACCTCCTTTTACAGTATTATACTATATATTATACATTATTTTACGCTGTAAATCAACTTCTGTAGAGAAAAAGCCTCTGTGATTTATGAAATGCTCCTTACAAAAAGAAAAGCAGCAATAAAGATAGAAGTGGCGAGCAAAAAGAGAATAATATTTCTCTTTGACTTTTTCCTTTTCGGACTTATAATACCGTTCAGAACGCGCTCGGTCTCTTTGGCTGAGACGGATTCAGGCAGAACGGATACGTTAGGTCTAAGGTAAAGCACTGCCTTCTCAAAGTAAATACTGTCGGTTTTATTGATCTCAACTATTCTTTTATTAACACCTTTTAACATACTTCCTCCAAAAAATAAAGATAAGCAGATTATCGGCATTTTTGAAAGGATTATTCATTTTGCGATGAAATACTTCGTATATAATGGAATAGGTACTGCTGAGCGATGCCTGCGCTCGATTTTGCGAATTCCGGGAAACCATCCGGATAGTACTGTGCAAGTACTCGCTTTATCCATACGTCTACCGGAAAGGCTTCGGTGCGGTACATTCCGAAGAGGAGAACGCATTCTGCTACTTTAGGACCGACGCCCTTTATCCTTTTTAGAGCAGATCTTGCATCGTCGATGGGAAGGGTAGCAATCGCGTCAAGGTTTATTTCTCCTGATGCTGCCTTTATAGCAGCGTCTTCAAGGTATTTTGCGCGGAAGCCGCTCCTGAGATAGGAGAGAGTATCGGCATTCTCCATCGATAATTCATTTATACTTGGAAATCTGCCGTCGTAATTTTCACATAGCCTGTCAATTATTCCTTTTATCCTCGGGATATTGTTATTCTGGGAAATAATAAAGGAAATAAGACACTCCCAGCTGTTTTGTCGCAGAAGTCTTATGCCGCCTGCGAAGCTACATGCTTTTGCAAGGGTCTCGTCTTCAGAAAAACAGCGTTTCAGCTCGGAATAATCTGTCTCAAAGTCAAAATATCTTATCCATTTTGAGATAAAGTCGTTTTCGTTAGTATTGTGAAAAATAAAGCTGCCCTTTGAGGTCTGAGAA
>NZ_JAGCFH010000251.1 GCF_017650195.1 Ruminococcus sp.
GAAAATAAGAACCAAATAAGAACCACGCGCCTATTTAAAAAATGATAAATAAGAAGTTTCAGAAGCTAAAAAGGAGTTGGGGATGCCAACTCCTTTACAGATTATTTATCAAGTAACCAATCCAGAACATACTTCTGTTTGATTCCATTATATGATACAGGTGGATCGTTATCCATAGTCAGAAGTATCTTTGTATTATGGTCGTTGATGTTTTGCAGTGGTGAGAGTTCTCGTTCAAGAGTCTTTTCATCACGAACAGTCCATGATACCTGATAATACTCAGTATTTCCATCATAGTCAACAGCTACGAAATCAACTTCTGTATTACCGTTTTTTCCCACATATACTTCATATCCTCTGCGGATAAGCTCCAGATATACCACATTTTCAAGAATATGCCCGTTATCTGCATTATTAGTACCAAGAAGATAATATCTGAGACCGACATCAGCAGCGTAATATTTATCAAGTAGTTTCAGATGTTCTTTCCCCTTTATGTCATATCTTCCGACACGATACATAAGAAGGCTATCGGTAAGACCTTCAAGATAGTTTTCTACAGTATGATTGGATATTTTTCTTCCTGCACTTGTCATTGAATCAGCTATCTTCTTTGAAGAACAGGGACTTCCGATATTATCGAACAGGTATTTTATAACGCTTTTCAGCATAAGTGGATCCTGTATTTTCTTTCTGGTGACAATATCGTTCAAAACAATAGTATTATATAAACCGTCAAGATATGTTCTTATGTTCCGCCTGTCATTGAGTTCAGTTGTATAAGGGAAGGAGCTGTTATAAACGTAATTCCTGTAAAGCTCCTCTTTGCTCATACCCTCAAACGTACTTGCGTACTCCTTGAAGGACAGAGGCAGCATTTTCAGTTCAACATATCTGCCTGATAACAGCGTTGCAAGCTCGCCTGACATGAAATAGGCGTTTGAACCTGTTATATAAACGTCGGTGTTCTTTTTTACGAACAGGCTGTCAACAGCTTTCTGATAATCAGTCACGCACTGTATCTCGTCCAGAAAGATATAATTTGTTTTATCAGGGAGCATACGAGATGTTATATAACTGTACATTTTATGCCAGTCATGGAGTTCTTCATTCTCAGCTTCTTCAAAATTTAAAGATATTATCTGGTCGTCGTTGACGCCTTGTTTTCTGAGCTGTTCCAAGAAAAGCTCAAATAGTGTGGATTTTCCGCATCTTCTTATACCAGTAATAACTTTGATTATTTGTTTATCCTTCCACTCGTTCAGAAATCTGAGATATTCAGGGCGATCTATCATAGTAATCAACTCCTTCCGCCATTTAGTATATGATTTTCTGGAATTATTATACCATATTTGTTTTAAAAAGTCAACAGTTGGAAGTATAATTCCATCTCTGATTGTGAACTCGCAGAGATGGAACTCTGTTTCTAATCTTGTTAAAATGCAGAGAGTTATCCAAAGCAAGAATAGTCGAAGCTATTGAAGATATAGCGTAAAATTGTTTTAACAAAGCTCTTGATTAAATCGCTCTGTTGTGGTATAATAACTACACTAAACGAAAGGAGGCAGAGCCATGACTTACGAACTTAGACACTTTGATACTCCGCTGATGCGCTTCACAGCAACAGAAGATACAAGCTCACCCGAGATAGATATTCTCTGGGTAAATGAAGAAAAAAAGGCGTTGCTGCCTCTTGATATGACTATTGACGGCGACAGCGTTTCACGTTGGCTGAGACACAGGACTATACCGAAGAATCGTGCATACGTCCACAGCTTTCTAAGTAAATGCGGACTAAATCTCAACCGCCCTATGAGCATACTCAGCGTATCAAAAGGTTTGTCGCTGAACGACTGCTACTGGGTTGTTGAGGAAGGCTTTGAGGGCAGCTTCTCGCAGTATAACCTTTATGCCAACAGATTCAGCCGAGTGCTGGGACTTATCGCATTCACTGGCTATGGCAGCTCTGTGAGAACATCTCTTGCATCATGCCCTGAGTTCACAACGAACGGAATGCTGCCTAAGTGCTGGCGCAGAGAAAATGGTATTATACGACTTTACAAGGGTGGAACGAGCGGAGCTTCCAACATGGGGAACGAGCCGTATTCAGAGTTCTATGCCGCTCAGATAGCAGATGCTCTTGGTATCAACGCTATCTCCTACGGACTGTCAAAATGGCAGGGAGAGCTGTGTTCCACCTGCGAACTGTTCACAAGCAAAGACTACTCCTTTATGCCGATAGGCAGACTTGTCAGCAAGGGCGGAATGAAAGCTGTCCGCGATTATTACAAGTCACTGGGCGAGGAGTTCATAAATGCGCTTGACGATATGATGGTACTTGATGCGATAATATGCAACGTGGACAGACATTTCGGCAACTTCGGATTTCTGATGGATAACCACACAAACAAAATAGCTGCTCCTGCGCCGCTGTTCGACCACGGCAACTCACTGTTCAATCTTGCTGGCAGGGATGATCTTGTCTCCGATAAGGCACTCAGTGATTATGCGGATACTCTTGTCCCGTGCGTGTATGACGACTTCATCGGCACTGCTAAACAGGTGCTAAGCAACAGACACAGAGAAGGACTTCGCCGCTTGCTCGACTTCCGCTTTAAGCGCCATTCAAGGTATAATCTCGACAGCAAACGCTTGAAACTCATCGAGGAGCAGATTCACAAACGAGCAAAGGAATTGCTGAAATAATCGTTTAATAAGTATAATAGCCGCAGGGAAAACTGCGGCTTGCTTTTTCATATTGCAAAATCTGCTTTCGTGTGCTATAATGAGAAAAAACGTCAGGAAGTGATAATGTGAAAGTATATATTCAATCCTATGAAAACGGTATTCCGCATAATTATAATTTTATGAATGCCTATCAGGGGTTTTATGAAATGGGATTTGAAGTAGTACCGTTTCATGATAATGACAAATTTCAAGAAAGCAATAAAGAAGATGTCGTGGTCGGATATGTTGGAACGGTAAGAGCACGGCTTGCGGATTTTGGAATTATCACTCCTGAAATGGACTATCCCGACGAACTGCAAAAATATCTTGGGCGTAAGATATGGCAAACAAAAATGAACGAAGTAAACAATAATCCGAACTGTTGGCCTGTATTTGTTAAACCGCTTGAAGATAAACAGTTCACGGGTGTTGTTGTTCGCTCTCCTAAAGACCTTATTGGCTGTGGAATCCAAGGCGTTAATCAAGATGTTTACTGCTCCGAAATCGTAAAATTTGAAGCAGAATGGCGATGTTTTGTAAGATATGGACATATCCTCAGCGTAAGACCGTATAAAGGTGACTGGCGTAAGCACTATGATTACAGAGTGATTGAAAATGCTGTAAAGGAGTTTACATCAGCTCCCGCAGGCTATGCCATTGATTTTGGACTAACCGATGACGGAAGAACATTACTTATTGAGGTTAATGACGGTTACGCACTCGGATGCTACGGATTGTTTTATATAGACTATGCAAAGCTGTTATCTGCTTGCTGGGCTGAACTGACTGGAACAGAGGACGAATGTGCTTTTGATATAAGATAAATGAAAGGCCACAGAATCAACTGCGGTCTTTTTATCATTTCAGCTTCCAGCCGTTATCGCCGTGATATATCATCAGCTTGGTCATACCGCCGTCGATACAGATGTTCTCGCCTGTGATGAAGCCTGCCTTGTCTGAACAGAGGAACATCACCATATTGGCAATATCCATCGGATCACCCACACGTCCGCAGGGCTGCTGATATGCGTCAGGACCGTCATAGACTTTGCAGGAAGTATCGATCCAGCCGGGAGAGATAGAATTCACTCGAACCTTCCCTGCAAGGCTTACCGCAAGAGCATGAGTGAGCGCAGCTATACCGCCCTTTGCCGCCGTGTAGCTCTCGGTCTGAGGCTGACTCATGCGGTCGCGTGAGGACGAAATATTGATGATACTGCCGCCTTTGTTGAAGTGAGGTGCGAAAAGCTTCGACAGGTAAAACGGCGCAGTCACGCCCACTGACAGCGCATACTGGAACTCCTCATAGCTGCACTCGTCAATGCCTTTCATCAGCGGTAGAGCGTTGTTCACGAGGAAGTCGATATGTCTGTGCTCAGCTATTACCTGCTGTGCGAATTTTTCAAGCACTGTCTTGTCGGAAATATCACCTACGAAGTGATCTCCCTCGGCTTTGTCGATAACGCACACCTATCAGAGATATAAAGATATCTGATAGTGTGGTTGAAATGATGCATGAGTATAAAAAATGGCAAAATGCGTACAAAAAGAATCTTGGAACAAAATGGACTGAAACAGGAAAGGTTTTTACCAATGATTTTGGCGGTTGGCTAAGGCCTGATACGTTTTCAAGATGGTTTCGTAGTTTTTGTAAAGAACACCATTTTGATAAAGTTCACGTACACACTCTGCGCCATACCGCAGCGACTATTATGATTATGAACAATATTCCTCTGAAAGTAGTTTCTCAAAGACTCGGACACACAAGTACTACCGTAACGAATGATATTTATACTCATGTTATTCAGAGAGCTGACGAAATGGCGGCAGAAGCGTTAGATCTGTCATTGTTTTCAAAGAAAAAGAAGGATAAATCCGAATAACGAATTGGCAGCAGCCAGAGAAATATTATCTCTGGCTGCTTTTTTTATTAAAGAGAATTATTCCTACGTAACTGAAAGCTCCAAAGCGTCACTTTATCAGTTTGCAGCAATAAAATCAATTGTTATAACTATAAATGGAGTTTATTTGTGTATATAGAGTTTTTTATCATTTTTTTGAGTGTAAAATTATGTAAGAACCAATAAGAACCAAATAAGAACCAAACGCCTATTTGGACAAAAAGTGTACTTGAAGAAAATACTCATTTTTTTGGTTCTTACGTAAGAACCAAAATGACATTTTAAGAGAAAAACAGCATGTAAAATTTTAACCACGCAGTCCATAAACCGCGTGGTTAAGCCATTTGTTTGGAGCTTGTGACGGGACTCGAACCTGCGA
>NZ_JAGCFH010000252.1 GCF_017650195.1 Ruminococcus sp.
GATTTAGAATGGCTTGAATCTGATAACAATGACTTTTATTCGCTGCTTGCTGATAACGGAATAAGGAGCACAATTCTCTTTCCGCTGAAGCATAATGATCAGATACTTGGTTATTTGTGGGCTCTGAACTACAAGACAGAGGAAACTGTAAGGATTAAGGAGACACTAGAGTTATCTACATTCTTTATAGCATCTGAAATTGCTAACTACCAGTTGATGAAACAGCTTGAGATCCTCAGTTTTATGGATATACTTACGGGATGTCAAAATCGTAATTCAATGAATAATTATATCGATGATGTAGTCAGTGGTAAAACCGAATTGAATGAACCATATGCTGTTATATTTGCCGATCTTAATGGTTTGAAGCGTATAAACGATGAGAAAGGTCATAGTTCAGGCGATAGGCTGCTAAGAACAGCTTCAGCTATTCTGAGTCAGATATTTTATGATTGTGACGTTTATCGTGCGGGCGGAGACGAATTTATGCTAATAGCACAAGGAATAGACGAAGATGAACTGAAAAATAGACTTATACAGCTTTATGAGAAATCAGCCATAGACAGTGATGTTAATTTCGCAATAGGTTATTACTTTGTAAGAAACGGTGAGGATATACGTTTAGCAATGAAAAATGCAGATGAAAAAATGTATATAAATAAAAAAGAGTACTACATGAAGCATCCTGAGCTGAAATATAGGTAATATTGGATACAGTTTAAAGAGGTGAAAGAATATAGCTTTGTTTCAGAAGGAGTTATTCTTTTGTTTGAAATGTTGATTATATTAAGATTCCATTTGTCTGGTAGGATAAGATAGTCTTTATTGATGTAGGGGATTACATATGATTTGCAGAATGAACATTTCAACGAAGTAACAACCTTGACATCACAAATCTCTCTTGACTTCAAAAAAAGAAAAGGTAAAGAAGGAGTGAGGCGCGTATCAGACGCTAAACAGGTTCGTTTCAAATATCTGAATCCATCTCTGTCTGTGACCCATGCTCATTCTCATTTAAGCTGATATAATCTGAATTGGGATAATTGATTTCTAATCGTAAAAATCAGATAACAATAAATGACTTGACTTTTAGTATGCTGAATAATATAATTTGATTAAAGAATTCCTATCTTATGGGGTGATGATTATGAAGAAACAATTGATAAAATTAATATCAACTATTACCGCAGGAATATGTCTCTTTGGAGCGAATAACTTCATTAACATTTCAAATAGGGTTATTGTAGCCAATGCCGCCGATTATATGGATAAAGGTGAAGTTGACGGTTATGTATATGATGTTTGGAATAATAACTATACCGGAACGATCGAATACGAGAATTCCGGTACTAACGGTTTTACTGCCAGCTGGGAGGAGATCCATAATTTCGCTGTCACAAAAGGAAAGTCTTTTGAAAAGAACACAGTAAGCGCATACCAGTTCAGGGAATGCAAGGTAAGATACGATCTTGACATTACACCCGGAGGAAGCGAATATGTAGGCGTCAGGGGCTGGTTCACCCATCCGGACACCCTTTTTAACATTGTTGAAGTATGGGGCTCATGGCGTCCGCCGGGAAATGTAGATGCAATATCTACCGTGACCGTTGACGGTACTAACTACGATATATACAGGGAAAACAGTAATACCGGCTTTGATGCGTCCAATCAGTATAAGATATACTGGAGCGTTGCGAGGCGGGAGCCTCTTGAGCTTGGAAAGAGTAATCATATAGATGGTACCATAGATGCTTTGGAGCATTTCAAGGCGTGGTCGTCAGCCGGACTCGATCTTGGCTTTATTTACGATGTGCAGTTTGATCTTGAGGCGTACAGGAGCAGCGGCTCCGCAAAGCTGAACTCACTGGATATAACCTATGATATTGCCGATGAAAGCGTTTTCGGAAAGACTGTGCCCGTAAGGCCTTATGAAGAGCATGATCCGCTGCCCGTTGATATTGACGGAAAGATCATCAAGGTCGATTTTGAATCGGGAAATGACAAAACCGGAGTTCTCGGCGAAGAGCCTTCTTTGGTAATTTCAGATGAACGTTTTTACAGCGGAACACATTCACTGCATATAACGCAGTCCGATGAACATGGTGAGGCTTCGTTTTTCTATGAGCTGGATCCCTATGATCTGCCGGAATCGGAAGATATTTCCAGAAGCTATTATCAGACGGGAGCAAGAATATTCAATAATTCAAAAGACGATGTATCATTTGAGGTACAGCTTGTAGAATACACTGATGAGCCTCTTATGTATAATCTGGAAATAAAATCTGGTTCAAGAGTCTGCAAGTCCGGACAGTGGACCAATATCAGTGACTTACTTTTTACCTTTTCTCATGATGTTTTTCATAAGTACAGAGTGGTATTCATTCCGTCAGCTCCTGTTGATTACTATGTTGATGATTTTTATATTGCATCTGGTGACCCTGAGTTCTGTGTTGGTATTCAGAAGTTTGAACCTGATGTACGCGGAGATCTCAATGGGGACGGTGTGGTTAACAGCTTTGATGTAATCGAATGCCGCAAAGCGATAATCAACTCTATGGGTGTGAACAGAATAGAAACTTCAGGTGATGTCAACGGAGACTTTAGAAGTAACGTAAGTGATCTTGTTCTCCTCACGAAATACGTTCTTAATAAATCCCGCGAGATACCTCTTTCTGATGACGAAGCTGTTTTGCTGGTGGGAGATCATGCCGATTCCAGAACAGACGGTCAGAGATGTATATATGTTTCGTCTAATAATTACAATGATGACAGACTTCGGACAGTTGTTAGAAACGATGGTTCATTAACATCTGATTGGAGCGATGTAAGCTTTTATACCTGTGAAAGCTATGAGGACTATACCGACAGCGATAGCCGAAAGTCGAGCAAGGACTTTGATATCAATTACTCCGTTGATTTAAAGGCAGACGATTTTGTGGACATGGTCCTGAGAGGCACCGTATATCAGGGTAATTGCTCACTGAGGTTCTTTATCCATGAAGGCGGTATAGATTTCAGTGAATTGGATTATTATGAGCAGACTGTTCTGAACGAGAATGATTTCACGACAGTAACTCTTAATGGTAAAGAGTACTATATGAAAAAAGACGTAGCCCGAGAAGATATACTTACAGGTATGATAGGTACTGATATAGAGTTCTTCCGCAAGGGCGATCAGATAAAAACTAATGAGACATGTCATCTTGAAAATGGTTTCAATCTTGAAGAAGTATTAAAATACTGGTCTGATGATCATGAAACTAAAGATCAGGTAATGAGAATAGGTATGTACATTGATACAAATTCTTCTTCAGGATATGCAGATTTCAATGAGTTGAAGTTCGCTTGATAATAAAATAAGTATAAAGAAATGGCTTCTTGGATAATGTCATAAAACAGATTGAATAAATGCAGTTTTGAAGGCATGTGTGAAGAGAAAAATGTTTTATGTACAAGACTAAAAGACAGTATAGAAATTTGAACGAAACAGCTCTCCTTATGGGAGCTGCAGTTCTTGGTTCCCAAAAAACGGCTTGCCTTTTAACTGGCAAGCCGTTGTATTTTAGTTGTTCAGCTAAACTGACTAAATCAGAAACGAATAATAGTCTGAATAACGGTTGTATTCAAGTAGGTCTATGATATCACTTCCGTAAATATTGTAGCTACTGAGCAGTTTTATGAAATCCTTTACCGATGAAGTATCTATCCAACCGTAAAAATCTCCACAAGTTGCAATTTTTGCATTAACAGGATTACCGTTGGTGTCAGAGCCTATAATATATACAGAACTGCTGCCGGCATCGCACATATATCCGATGCCACTCAATTCTGACTTACTATAGCTTTCAGCTTTTTGAGTAAACTTGTTTATTTCCGCCATTGCACTGTCGGGAATTTGTACGGTTGAGTCATTGCCTGATGCCATTATACCAAGAACCTGTTCATACCAATTATCAGAGTCTATCACGATTAGGTCGTCCTTGGCATCTGACCAGCTTGCCGTTTCGTTACTATATTTGAATTTGTAAGCTGAACCGTATTGATCTATAACAGTAACTTCCTGGTAAGCTAACCATGCGTAGTTCTCATCAATGAATAACATAACAGGTCTTGGTTCTTCCTTGATTGTCTTTATAATAAGCTTGCGTAGTTCAACAAAGTCGAATATATCAAAATTATCGTCGCCGTTAATGTCTGCAATACCGTATTCAGGCAGACTGTCCTTGCCCAGGAGCCACCTGTTCATGGAGACAAGGTCTGAAATACCCAAAATACCATCACCGTTACAGTCACCCTTGACTGTTGTTTTCATATCCTTTTCTTCTGCAGGTATTATGTGCATATCCTCGGTGACAGTAAAATATGCACACGCTTCTTCAACTGAGATCTTTTGTTCTGGATTTTTTTTCTTTGAAATTATAAGCTTGACTGTGCCGGGTTTTACAGGCTTAAAAAGCTTTATTATATGATTTTGGACACTGCTATCGGGTGCTTCTGTATTTATTGACGCTACTTCATGTTTTATTGATACTTCTTCGTGATCCTCAATCAATGTTCCAGTGCCTTTCTGGTCAGACGATAAATATACTATATCATCAGAGGGAATATTTGTGCAGTACATTACATAGTCGTCCTGTATAGAAAAATTACCATGCTTTTCAAAGTATGCATTAAATTCGTCATGACAGTCCGGTAGCCATGAATACTTATCTGTTTGGGTTATGTAACCAGTGCTGTCTTTCTGAAAGCTGTAAGAACCGACCGTCCTTATATCAAAGTCACGATTTCCGTATTTAAAGTTTACAGTGAGATCGGAGCTGTTCGGTATATCATAAGCTCTTACATTATAAGCGTAATACTTATCTTCGGGATCGTCATACACCTTGTTGATGAGCTCATAGCATGCGATATTTTTGGAAATTGAGCCTTCAAAGCCTACAGGATATTCATCAAGCCTGTCTAGCTTTTCGTTTCGGACAAAGCATATAATACCGTCGTTTACAAATGATGAACCATGTTCGTTGCTGAACTTTACAGCTGATTCATAGTCCTGAGGTATCCAGTCAGGGATATCCTTGATATTTTCGGTAATATTAAGAGCTCCATCTACATAAACAGAAGCAGTCTCTGAATATAGATCTGTTTCGTCTGTTGCCCATTCTCTGCCTGAGTTGAATGTTATATCAACGTTGCCCTCAGTTTCCCCCTTATAAACCTTCATCATGCTGTTGGCTCCACCTACAGCTTGAATGATGTTGTCTTTGCTTATATATGTGTCGACAACGAGACCGAGTTTTCCAGATCCTGTCTGTTCAACGTTCAGTGATTCTCCAGTGGAGGTGTTTATATTTTTACAGTATACGAGCAACCCGTCTCTTAATGAGATATTTCCATTTTTATCAATATATTCATTGAATTCGGGTACAGAATCCGGCAGCCAGTCGTAAATATCGGTCTCTTTCAATTGGCCTTCATCATTTACGAATGTATATCTTACGCTGTCGGAAGATTTCCTTGTGTTCGTATTCTCAAGACTGATGTCAATATCAAAGCCTTCTGCGCAGTTATTCATTATCATCAGTGCCTCGTAATGATAACCGACAGAGCTTGATCCGCTGATCTTTGAAGTTTTTACATTGCTTCTCCTAGAAGATGTATTGGTAAGATTGAAGTCGAATGTAAATGTATTACACTCGTATTCATTCTCAGCTGCTGTACCGCCTTCGCGCATGAAAGTACTAATATCAGCAGACATTTTGTAGAAATCGGGAACATGATAAACGATACATATCAAATTGCCTTCAACTTTGGTATTGCCGTAATTATTATGAAAATACATTGCGGAACCGAAGTCGTAAGGAATCCATCCAGATTTGTCTTCCAATAACTTGTCCCAGTTAACGGCTGCGGAATTTGATTCTGTAGTAAATATAGTAGCATTACTAATAGAAATTGCCAGTGCAGCGGTAGTTAATATTATTTTTTTCATAAGTTTCATAGAAACCCTCCGTTCTGTTTATATTGGTATTAAATCTTTACTTTTATTATATCATGTTATTTTTTGAATTGCAATAATCTATATACACATAATGTTTTGATACGCAAAGTTCTTAGAATAAATAATAGTTTTCTGCATATGAGTCATTTTTAGATAATGACATAGAAACCAGTGGCTTTCTACTTGTGCTTTTTTGTTCAAAAGGAGACTGCCTTTTCAGTTTACATAAATATATATCGCAGAGAATATCCGCATCAACGGAAATCGCCAAATCTGTAACGGCAGTAATTCAGGTTATTGCTTGGCTTTATAGTGCGGTATTCCGTTCGTATAACGTTTAAAGAATATTTTCTATATGCTCTCTGATAAAATCGACTCTGTCCATTACTGTAGGCTTGAAATAGGACGCTACTGTAATAACGTTGTTCTTTTCGGGATTAATATAGATAACATTGCCGCTGTTGCCGATAGCGGCATATATTTTCTTTTTACGATCTATTATCCACCATAGATAACCGTATTCCATGCCTTGCCAGTTCTGATTTTCAATTTTTCTCGGATGTGTCATTTCTTCAATCCAGCTTGAAGAAATAATGCGTTTTCCGTTATAAACTCCATTGTTCAGACATAACAGACCTATCTTAGCCATATCCTCTGCCGACATACATAGTCCGTATCCGGGAGTTCCCAAGTTCTCTGTATCGCAGAACCATACATTCTCTTTTGGAGTTTTCTCTATAGTGAACTGTTTGTGCTCTTCAGCTGATTTGGCGATAAAAACCGAGTATGGTTTAATACCTAGCGGTTCAAAAAGATAGGCGTTGGCGTAATCAACAGTCTTCATTTTTGTTGCCTTGTATAGTAATCCAGTGAGAATATGCAGACACACAGTCTTATAGTTGAATTCGCCTGTCAGACCGTTCCTTCCTCCAAGGAAGTCAAGGGACGTATAAGTCCAATTATCGCTTGAACATACTTTTGACCATGGATCACCCTTACCTTTATATGGTGCTCTCATAGTCAGCAGATGCTTGATAGTCACATCGTATATTGTTTTTTCACCGCGTTTGACCTTGTAATCAGGGAAATAATCAAGAACTTTATCATCAATACTTTTTATCTGACCTTTATCAAGAGCAATACCTATGAGCAAAGCCGTGATGCTTTTTGTAGCAGACATTATGTGTACGCAGTCATCTTTCTTGTAATCATGCCAAGTATCACTGTATACCATTTGCCCGTCTTTGTAAGCGCAAATCTGGCATATGTTGTTCTCATTGCCCTTGCTTTCTTCAATATACCTATGAAGTTCGTCTTTTGTCATAATATACCTCCGTATTGATTGAGATCTATAGATTCGATAGAAGTTTCATAAAGTATCAATATTATATCAATATAAATTTTTAATGTCAATGTTTTTTCATAAAAATGTATTTGATCGAATGTAAGTCCGAAAACAATTTACAGTTTTGAATTTATAAGATAACATCGTTATGACTTCTGAGGAGTTTTTTTTATGATTTAACTGTATTGAGTACTATAGTTCACAGGCAAAGTATTTTTGTACACCTAAGATTTATTGACAAATTAGCTAAAAAACTTTATAATAATATCAACGAATTTATATAGGAGGCGATCGTAATGAAAATCAAAAAGCTTATTGCAGCTGCCCTCTCAGGTTGTATTATGCTGTCAACTATGCCTTGGATATCCGTTAATGCTGCAGGCAATCGCGTTTCCGTACACGATCCATCTGTAGTGAAGGCTAATGGTACTTATTACGTATTCGGTTCACATGTTGAAGCCGCTAAGTCCAGTGACCTTCAGAGCTGGAGACGCTTCTCCAATGGCTATGCAACCACGAATAATGTGGAATTTGCAAATCTTTCGCAGAACCTCAAAAAAGCCTTTGACTGGGCTGGTGAAAATCTTGAGGACTGTGAAGGTGGCTTTGCGGTATGGGCTCCGGATGTGGTATGGGACGGCGATTATATCAACAGCGACGGCAGCAGAGGGGCATATCTCATGTACTTCTGTACTTCGTCTACTTATATGCGCTCAGTCATAGCATACGCTGCCTCAAAGAATATCGAGGGACCGTATACCTTTGTAGATACTCTTATCTACTCAGGATTTACTAATAATGACAGCTACGCAAAGAGTAGCACAAAGAATGTTAACCGCAAGTACACTTCTACTAACATTGACGAGCTTATCGCACAGGGAAAGGTTAGCTTCAACAGCAGTTGGTTCAGTAATGATAATTTCAATAATCAGCTCTATCCAAACGCTATCGACCCGACAATTTACTTTGATACTAACGGCAGGATGTATATGTGCTACGGTTCGTGGTCCGGCGGTATTTTTACCCTCGAGATAGATCCGGAAACAGGTCAGTGCATACATCCGAAAACCGGACAGACTGCTGACGGAAGAATGATCGATAGCTATTTCGGCACTAAAATTTCGGGAGGCTATGGCAAGTCGGGAGAGGGAGCGTTCATCGAATACAATGCTGATACAGGCTACTATTATTTGTGGGTAACTTACGGTGGACTTACCTCCGCAGGCGGTTATAATATGCGAGTATTCCGCTCAACTTCTCCGCTCGGACCTTTCACTGATCCTGCAGGCAGACAGGCTGTGCTTATGACAGATACGAATCTTGACTCAACAGGACTCAAGGTCATGGGAAATTACAAATTCAGTTCTCTTACTAAGGCTTATATGGCTTGCGGACATAATTCCGTTTTGCGTGACGACGACGGCAGGTGGTATCTTGTATATCACACACGCTTTGACGACGGGGCTGAGTATCATGAGGTACGCGTACACTCTATGTTCTTTAATGAAAAGGGCTGGCCTGTAGTTTCTCCTAATGAGTACGCAGGAGATATGATCTCTGAAACAGGCTATGACGAAACTGATATCATAGGTGATTATGAGTTTATCAATCATGGAAGTTCTACAGACGGAAAAATCATTGATTACAGTAGTATTAAGCTGAACTCCGATGGTAGCATCAGCGGTTCCGTTACAGGAAAATGGTCGCAAGCAAAGGACAGCTCAGCAGCTGAAATAATTATCGGGAACCAGGTCTATTACGGTTATTTCCTTGCGGCAAATGACGAAAACGGAAGGAAGGTCATGTCTTTTACTGCAGTTGGCAATAACAATCAGTCAGTATGGGGCGTACAGACAAAAGCGTTCACAGGCAAATCGCGTTCGGGACTTGCAGACTTCACTGATATGAATTCACAGCTTATAAACACGTCCGAAAACATATCAGGCTCGGGAGCCTGTACAAGGCTCAGCGGAACAGAGCTTCTTAGCGGAGTTTTTTATTATATAATAAATCAGAACAGCGGAATGACAATAGATATTCCCAACGGTGTAATTGAGGAGGGAACAAATATACAGCAATGGGAGCGAAACGGTAGCTGGGCGCAGCAGTGGCGACTTATCTCAGTTGATGAGGATTATTTTCGTATCGTTTCGGCAGGGAACGAGTCAATGTGCATCACAGTTTCAGAGAGCTCTGCCAGTGACGGTGTCAATGTTGAGCTACAGAAATATACTGGCAGGGATAATCAGCTGTTCAAGCTGAAAAAATGCGGATCGGACTACGGTATAGTTTCAAAATGTTCAAAGGACGCAAGTGGACTTGACGTGTACGAATGGTCAAAGGAGAATGGCGGCAATATAAATCAGTGGAATTACTGGGAGGGTGGCTGTCAGCTCTGGAGTCTCCAGCCTGTTCACCCCGAGGTCACAGACGGTAATTATACGGTAAGAAACATTACCGGAGAACTCTTTATGGCTGACATATATGATAAGATCGTTCAGAGTGACATAAATAATATTGACTTGGAGTTTGACCCTACAGGCTCGCCTTCGCCATTTACGCTAAACGATCAGATATGGAACTTTACAAGGAGTGATGACGGCAGATATTCCATTAGAAAGCAAGACGGAAAAGCTCTCACGTTAAGCTCAGGCAAGCTTTCAGTTACCGAATATACGGGTGCTGATAATCAAAAATTCAGTCTAATTTGCAACAGGGACGGAAGCTATTCCGTATTGCAGAATGATAATTGTATTGATGCAGGAGATACGAAAAAAGTCGGAGCGGAGCTTTATTCGGTGCAGTTTACAGGAACTGAAAGTCAGAGGTTTGTCCTTGAACCTGCTGTTCCATTAGCAATTGAGCTTCCAATCAAAGGCGACGTAAACAAGGACGGCGAATTGAATGCGGCTGATCTTGTGATGATGCAGCAATATCTCCTTGGTGCAGGACATCTTAATAGTAGCTACTCTGCTGACATGAACGAGGATGGAAAAGTTGATATCTTTGACAGTGTATATCTCAGAAAGATTCTTATTGCTAAGATATAGCTATTAGGTTAGCGCGAATCATGATCTTTGTGATAAAATAAGTAAAATATTCTTATGACATTTGGATATTAAAATATGGGGCTGTAAAAAAACAGCCCACCAAAACAACACAGTTGCCTCTTCAAGAAAAATTTGAAGGGGCAACTGTTTTTTTCATGTTAATTGTTGAAAACTTCTCAAATTCCCCATAAACAGGGTATAACGAACAAGCACGAAGGAAAAATGCTTTTTTCGCGCTGGTAAAGATATATTTTATTGATAGTTCAGGCGGCTTTCAAAGCTGCCTGTTTCTTTAAATGATACTTATGAAGGTTGAAACCACAGCAAATAAGACCAAATTCCAGCATAACACTATCAAA
>NZ_JAGCFH010000253.1 GCF_017650195.1 Ruminococcus sp.
ATCAGTAAAATATATACTATAATAAATGCATAGGAAATATCCTAAATCTGAAAGAAAGGAGAAAAGCTATGTATCTTACGGTAAAGCAAAAAGTAAAGCATCTGTCAAAGGAAGAATACAGCATTTTGAGAGAATTGTGTCATATAGCGAAAAATCTTGCCAATGAAGCAATCTACAATGTCCGTCAGTATTACTTCACAGAAGGCGAATATCTGAAATATGAAAAGAATTATGCACTGCTGAAAGACAGCCCTAATTATAAAACTCTCAATTCCAATATGGCACAGCAGATTCTGAAAGAAGTAGACGGTTCATTCAAAAGTTTTTTCGGATTGCTGAAACTTGCAAAGAAAGGAAAGTATTCTTTCAGGGGCTGCAAATTACCACATTATTTGCCAAAAGACGGATTTGCTATACTTGTCATAGGTTTTGTCAGACTGAATGGAAACAAGCTGATTCTGCCTTACTCTCAGATGTATAAGAAAACGCACAAGCCTGTTGAAATCAAGATACCGCCGATACTTGCGGATAAGCATATCAAGGAAATCAGGATCATTCCGAAATCAGGAGCAAGGTTCTTTGAAATTCAGTATACTTACGAAGCTGAATGTATTCAGAGAAATCTTAATCAAAACAATGCACTTGCTCTGGATTTGGGTGTAAATAATTTTGTGACTGCTGTATCAAGTGAGGGCAGAAGTTTCATTATTGACGGTAGAAAACTGAAATCTGTCAATCAATGGTTCAACAAAGAAAATGCAAGATTACAGGGTATTAAAGACAGACAGGGCGACAAAAGAAGAACAACCAGCCGTCAGAAAATCTTAGCAGACAAAAGAAACAGACAAGTCAATGACTATATGAGCAAGACTGCAAGGAAAATTATTGATTACTGCATTACTCATAATATTGGAACGCTTGTCATTGGCTACAATGAAACATTTCAGCATAATTCTAACATGAATAAGTGTAACAATCAGAATTTTGTCAATATCCCATATGGAAAACTGCGTTCCAAACTGGAATATCTTTGTGAACTGAACGGAATTGTTTTTGTCAAGCAGGAAGAAAGCTATACTTCAAAAGCATCTTTCTGGGATAATGATACAATTCCTGTCTATAATGCAGATAATCCGCAGCTCTACAAATTCAGCGGAACACGCATACGGAGAGGTTTGTACAGAACGGCTGACGGAACATTACTCAATGCTGATGTAAATGGTGCATTGAATATTTTAAGAAAAAGTAGTGTTGTGGACTTATCAGTCCTATACAGTAGTGGCGAAGTGGACACGCCTGTAAGAATAAGGGTTGCCTGATTTTCAGGTGAAAACTTAAATACCAACCTTCTTACGAAGCCCCCACCTCTTTAAGGTGGGGGAGAGTTCACCATCATTTAATACCAAGCAATCGTACCGCTTTCTTTATTACAATCAATGTCATATAAAGCATGGGTTGCATAGAAGGAATCGAAGTCATCGGCAGAATGCTTTATTATTTTGCCGCGCCCATTTACAAATTCCACAATTCCAACATCGCCCTTGCCTTCAGGATAGAATTCATACCGCATGACATTTTCATCTTTATAAATTCTTTTGTACTTAAGCATAACCTGTTCTCCTTTCCTCTTCCATTTGCTTGCTGTCGGTACGGTCCTGCACATCATATTTCACGCATTCGGCGCACTTACCCATATTTCGCCACTCAGACACGAGTGACGATTATTATTTTATCTATCGGAACATCAAACATATCCGCAAGTATTATCAGATTATCAATAGTAGGTACAGCGTCCCCACGCATCCACTTGAATATAGCCTGTGGAGTATTGAAACCGCATCTTGCCTGCACATCAGATATTTTGAAACCTTTGGATTTGATGATATTCTTGATATTATTACCTGTTGCCTTTACATCAATCACCGGCATCGTGAGCATCTCCTTTCCTTGAATTATGATTTCAGACATAGAAAAAACACCGCCTGCTTACATACAGACGGTGTTTATCATTTGTATGGATCACAACACAAAGAAAGTGCGTTTCCGAAATGACTATCCACTACGTTTATCTGTATGCAGCACAAATAGAGCCTCTTCACTCTCGTGATAGAAACTTACTTCATAATGTTCGCTATACAGATAGACCATAGTAAACTGTCTCATTTCGGGTAACTCCTTTCGTAATTATTCTTGATACAGTGGTCGCTCTCGACCGTTCCTGTTCTGACTTTACCTGTATTATATCATAGCTTTTCGGAAAAAGCAAGTAAACCACAGGTATATTATAAAAATAGCAATGTACATTTTCTGCACATTACTATGAGTTGTTGTATTATTTACAACAACTGAAAAATGAACAGTTGCAAAAAACGCAACTGTTCCTGCTAAAATGAGTTGCCGCATATTTTGCGATAACTGACAACAGCTCACATCCACACTGACAGGAGCTGTTTTTTTGTTGAAAAACGCCCCCAAATATGATATAATTATGGAAACTATCGGAAAGGAGCCGCGGCTACTATGATAATACTGATAGCAGGCGCTTCGCATACAGGGAAAACGCTTCTCGCGCAGAAACTGCTTGAAAAATACAAGTACCCTTACCTGTCTATCGACCACCTGAAAATGGGACTTATAAGAAGCGGTCAGACCGAGCTCACTCCCTATGACGACGACAAGCTG
>NZ_JAGCFH010000254.1 GCF_017650195.1 Ruminococcus sp.
CAGCTTGTCGTCGTCATAGGGAGTGAGCTCGGTCTGACCGCTTCTTATAAGTCCCATTTTCAGGTGGTCGATAGACAGGTAAGGGTACTTGTATTTTTCAAGCAGTTTCTGCGCGAGAAGCGTTTTCCCTGTATGCGAAGCACCTGTTATCAGTATTATCATAGTAGCCGCGGCTCCTTTCCGATAGTTTCCATAATTATATCATATTTGGGGGAGTTTTTCAATAAAAAAACAGCTCCTGTCCGTGTGGATGTGAGCTGTTGTCAGTTATCGCAAAATATGCGACAACTCATTTTAGCAGGAACTGTTGCGTTTTTTTGCAACGGTTCATTTTTCAGTTGTTGCAGAAAATACAACAACTCATAGTAATGTGCAGAAAATGCACATTGCTATTTTTATAATATACCTGTGGTTTACTTGATTTTTCAGAAAAGCTATGATATAATACAGGTAAAGTCCGAACAGGAATGGCCGTGAATGGTCACTGTAATAAGAATTATTTTGAAAGGAGTTACCTGAAATGAACGTATTTACTATGTCTTATCTGTATAGCGAAACATTACTGAGCCTCAGCCTCGAACTGGAAGAGACTCTTATTGTGCTGCATACAGAACATAGTGCAAATGATACGGTCATTTAGGGACTTGTCTTCAGTATAGATCCTTGAATAGCCAAATATAGCACCGTCTGTATACAGCAGACGGTGTTTTTTTATGCCCGCATGATGGAATTTTGGCATACATCCCTGTCTAAGAAGCAGGTTTTTGCGAGTTCGAATCTCGCTGCGGGCACCAGATGCTCTCGTAGCCCAACGGCAGAGGCAGCGGACTTAAAATCCGTATAGTATGAGTTCGAATCTCATCGGGAGCACCAACTTTATCAAGGATCATATACTGAAAGGAGTTGCTGAAAATGCCTATCATTGATGTGAAAGCAACAGGCACTAACATAAAGAATATCATAAAATCCAAGGGCTTCAAGATATCCGATGTGCAGGCCCGATGCGGTTTTAATACTCCGCAGGCTATATTCAAGTGGATGCGTGGGGACGCTGTTCCCACTATCGATAATCTGATAATCCTGGCGGATATGTTTGATGTGCCGATAGATAAGATAATAATCGTCACCCGTATCTGAGTGACGAAATATGGGTAAGTGCGCCGAATTGGTGAAGGCAGCGGACTGTAAATCCGTGACATAGAAACGTTGTAGGTTCGAGTCCTACCTTACCCACCAAAAATATGGCGGATTCGTCTAACAGGTCAGGACAAGAGGCTTTCAATCTCTAAATGCCGGGTTCGAACCCCGCATCCGTCACCAATGGTCGCATAAGCCTAACTGGTAAGGCAGCAGTTTGCTAAACTGTGAGTAATCGGAATATTCCGATGTCTGAGTTCGAGTCTCAGTACGACCGCCAAAAATAAGACTCCGTCTGATGTATTGTCAGGCGGAGCTTTTTGCATAATAAAAGCTAAATGAATATTATTCATTAATATGCATAAGTGATACTGTGAAAAAGCGATGCTTATACACTAAAAAAATTGAGTAGCGTACAAATAGCGTACAAACTCATTTTTTAGGAAAAAGAAAACCCACAAACGGCTATTTTAAGCCATCTGTGGGATTGCTAATTGGTGACCCGTACGGGAATTGAACCCATGATTCCGCCGTGAAAGGGCGATGTCTTAACCTCTTGACCAACGGGCCATAAGTGGTAGCGGCAGTAGGATTTGAACCAACGACCAATCGGGTATGAACCGAGTACTCTAGCCAACTGAGCTATGCCGCCACAAATATAAGCAGGCGTCACCTGCGACTAAATTATTATATTACAAAGAGAGACAAAAGTCAAGAGAAAAGCGCTGAATTGAGAATAAATTTGGAAATCCGCACAATTAATCGCAGAACATGATATATCTTGTTGGTGAAAATATGGTGGAGCAAGTTGACACAGTTGCGAAAAAGTGGTAAAATAATTTAGTAAAAAATATGAAATGGAGAAGAGTTATGGCGGATAAAAAAACAGTGGAATTTCTTATCAGAGCAAAGAAAGCGACTTATGCAGGAAAGGGCGCGGAAGTGGAGCCCTCACGTCCTAAGTCCCACGACCTGCATTACATGGAGGATGATATGCTATATATCGACAGCTACCTTGGTGGAGAGCACTTTGCAGGGGAGGAGGTAGTGTGGGCAGATGGTTCACCATACTGGAGCATGAATTACTTGGGCAGAGTTACAGGTACGCCGTTCAGCGGAGATTTTCTGAAGGAAGCCCTTCTGCGTGTGCCTTTTGATCGACCTTTCCGTGGACCTGAGGAGTATACGGATGGGGACTACACTTACAATAGTAAGGTAGACGGTGATTTTGAATGGTTCACTGGCTATGAGAACATATCGTATAAAGGTGAGAAGATATACGAGTGTTATTACCATGGTGGAACAATAAAATAGCAGAGGGAGCAGCCTGGGCATATGCGGCTGATTTTTGAGTTTACCCGACATGGGCACAATCTAACTGGTGAGTATTTCGAACACGCCCAGATAGTGTGGAGTGTATAGCCGAATTGATTAAATGTTCGTTTTGAACATATTTGATAGAAGAATTAAGGTAGTATGACCATCATTTTCCTTCAACAGAAAGATTAATAAATGAGATTTTAGAATATGATGTAACTTTTTGATTCTCTCATATATCCCACTTTTCGGAGGTAGAAATTGATTTAATTGCTTTTTTATCATAGCCTCCACATAAATGTTTAAAATTTCAATACTTCACTTTTGGATTATTAAGATTCAAATATTCCAGTTTTTGTTTTTTTGTCTTAAAGAAATTTCAGTACAATATTTTTGTATTCAGTAACAACAAGAGGAAAAGTTCTATATAAGTTATTATTTCGATGGCATCGAGGGATTCAACTACCTTGAGACGAAGAATATAGTGGTGATTGGAATGCCTAATGTTGAAGAAAAGGTTTATAAGCTGTACAATATGCGAATGGGAGCACAGACATCAAAGCTTATACACATTTTCAACATTACTATGCATGAAAAGTTCACGGACATCATCAGGAATATCGAGATTTACTACAAATGTACAATCTGCGAAAAGCTATACCCAAAAAATACTTTATTCGGCGTTTAAATTAGGTAAGATATTAAAAAAAGAGAAACTACAGTATATTGGCGCAAACAATAAAATTTATTTGTTAGCTACATGCTAGCTACCGTTGGTTTTGGAATACATCTCTAAATAACCAAAAAAATTCCCGATTCGCATAGAATCGGGAATTCTGTGTAATCCCAGTTGGGATAAAATTATCTCTTTGAGCTAAGCAGTATCGTTTCACTTATTATTACTATTTTTCAGTAAACGCCGAAAACACGATAAAATCTGCAATTTAGAGCAATAGCTATAGTTGCAAATTTCAAGTTTTATCGTAATTTAGTTCAACTTTGTTGAACAGAAGTTGAACCAGCGGATTTGGCTATCTCGTCGGTATAGAAACAGGTGCAGCCCCAAAACGGGACTGCACTAAACTTAGGACGCCATATCAAGGCGTTCTTTTTTTGGATGAATAAAACTCAGTAATTATACCGATGCGGTCACATTTTATTACCCGATTTTAGTTTACTCTAAGCCAAGTAGCATTTTCTGAATAGTCTGAGCATCGCCTACTGTAAGACCGTCGCCGTCTATATCTGCGTTAACTTTGCCCTGTTCAGTAAGATGATGTTCAGCTGTACCGTCTATGCCATATTTATTCGGATTTGCAAGAGCCTGCATGATAAGTACGGCATCTGCCATATCAAGCTGACCGTCACAGTTTGCATCACCTTTGATCTTATCTATAACCTTTAAGCTTACATATCCTGTAAATGCGCAACCCTTTGCATTGAAGCTGATGCTTGCTTCTCCTGCTTTTAATGCAGTTATCTTAAACGTATCGATGCCCTTTGTGTAGTCAATGGAGATAGCATCACTTGCAGAATATACCGAGCCATTCTCGGTTTTCTTTGTCTCGGGATTATAGAAGCGTCCTTCTCTTGTTTCGCCTACTACCATTGGAGACTTGTCAATCTCTACTGTAGGCATAAAATCATATATTACAGAAGAAGTTACTGTTTGAGTAGTTGTTGCAGTTGTATTAATAACATGAGCAGTCGTTGTAGTATTGATCAAACGATCTGGTACAATAAGCTTAACTGAAGCTGTTCTTCCATCAGGAGTTTGAGCATGAAGTGTTGTTTCACCTGTTGATACGCCCATTACATTTACCAGATATCCCTGCACCTTTGTTATTTTGGCAATACTTTCGTCATCAATCGTATACTTTACAGGAGATTCGCCAGGCTCATAAAACTTGCTATCATTGTAACCTTGAAGCGATATACCACCATTAATATCGAGTTCAATGCGAATAGACGGTGAACCAAAGGATAATTCTTCAGTCTGGGATACTGTTGTAGTTGTTGTAGAGTTATTTGTCCAAACTGCCGTTGTAGTAGTGACAACCGCTTTTGGAACAATAAGCTTAACTGAAGCAGTTTTTCCGTCAGGAGTTTTGGCATGAAGTATAGTTTCACCCTCTGCTATACCCATAACATTGACAAGTATTCCTTGAACTTGAGTGATTTTTGCAATCTGCTCATCATCTATCGTAAATTCGATAGGAGACTCACCAACTTCGTAGAACTTGCCGTCGTTGTAGCCTTGAAGCGATATACCACCATTTATACCATTTTCAATACGTATAGATGATGAACCAAATGTAATTCCATCTATTCTGGTAGTTGTGGTATTGGGTGTAGTCCACACCGCAGTTGTAGTCGTTACAGGAGTTACATACGATACTAATTTGACAGAAGCCGTTTGACCGTCCGGAGTTTCTGCATGAAGTGTAGTTTCGCCTGCTGATACTCCCTTAACATTCACAAGACATCCCTGTACCTTAGTAATCTTGGCAATACTTTCATCATCGATCGTAAACTTTACAGG
>NZ_JAGCFH010000255.1 GCF_017650195.1 Ruminococcus sp.
TACGGTCTCCATAGCGCTTTTTCTTGTCCTGCCGCCGATAAGTCCTGCGAGGAAAAGCATTAAACAGCCGATGATATGACCTGTGATTACAGCAAGGAGACCCTTGCCAAAGCCAAGAGGAGCAAAATATGTTCCTGTTATAATTTCTGCTATGGAAACTCCTGCGCCAAACCATATTAGTCCGTTTTCGTATACAGAGGTGCGTTTCTGTTCCATTATTCCGCCTCCTCTGCAAATTCGCCTGTAAGTGCGAAGGCGTGTGCCATTGGACCGCTGCCCTTTCCAAGGTCAAGCATAGCGGCAAGTGCGCCTGATATGTAGTCCTTTGCGCGTTCTACCGCTTTTTCAAGGGTGAAGCCCTTTGCGAGATTTGAAGCGATAGCACTTGAAAGAGTGCAGCCTGTACCATGGGTATTGGGATTGTCTATACGTTTCCCTTTGAACCATGTGCAGCTACCATTGTTCCAAAGAAGGTCGTTTGCGTCATTGAGGCTGTGACCGCCCTTGCATAGCACTGCACAGCCATATTTCTCACCGATGACCTGGGCTGCCTTTACCATATCGTCCTGTGTAGTTATCTTCATATCTGCAAGTATCTCAGCTTCAGGAATATTTGGAGTAACAACCGCTGCAAGGGGCAGGAGTTTTGATTTCAGAGTTTCCACAGCTTCCTCAGCAATAAGTCTTGCGCCGCTTGTAGCTACCATAACGGGATCTACGACGATATTCTCCGCCTTGTACTCCTTCAGCTTTGCTGCGATAGAACGGATAAGCTTTTCGGAGGAGACCATGCCTGTCTTGACTGCGTCGGGACGAATGTCCGAAAAGACAGCGTCAAGCTGCATAGCCAGAAATTCAGGTGATACCTCCATTATATCTGTTACGCCGGTCGTGTTCTGTGCAGTGAGAGCCGTTATAGCGCTCATTGCGTAAACACCATTCATGGTCATAGTTTTTATATCAGCCTGAATGCCGGCGCCTCCGCAGGAATCGCTTCCTGCGATTGTTAATGCTGTTTTCATTATCATTTCTCCTTTATTGTGGTTTCGGGCTTATGCCCCAGCATTAATTTTATATAGCGAGACAAGGTGGTGCCCCCAATGTCACGCTGCAAAAAAAGGTGTGCCCGCAGAGAGACACACCTATCTTACATAAGTATTTCCCTACGTTGGCATTATCCAAATCAGGTAAGGTCGGAGTTTGAAACTCCCTCTCAGCCTGTTACACAAGCTCCCTTTTTTTATATTATAACACTATTTAAATAAAAATGCAAGCCGCTTTGAAAAAAGACTTTTCGCCGGATTATGTTGAAATACTTTATTCACGTAATAAGAGTTTTAAAGTAATTACAGAGATGCAGAATAACAAGCATATTGTTCCGGCTGCGATATGTGATTTTATTTTCCTTTTTTTATCTACTACCTCATATGGATATTCAGGGTTAATGTATATATTTAAAATATCCCCTTTTTAGTACTTTAAACCCGGATATCCTATGTCTTCTGAGGATATGTACTCACGTCCGTTGTAATAGTATCGAAATACGGGATTAGAGGATGTTGTAATATTACCCTCACCATCAGTGTCTTTTTCGATTTTTATATCTATTATCTCAGCCTCGACCATGAACGTGCATTTCATTAATTTCTTGAATAATGAGTAATAATAATAGAATGATAAAGCAAATACCGGGGAAAGAAAGATCACTATTACAATCATTATACATTCTCCTTTCTTTTTTCAAATTATATCATGCAAAATATAGTTTTGTCAACTTAAATAATACAGACTATAATTTGAGTGGGGAAGACAGAATATTGCGCAGTTAAGGGCGTTTTGGGGTAGCAGGTTTGTCAAAAGCGTAGTATTTTTCAGCAAACGACATAAGGAAATTAACAAAATATACTTGATTTAATATATATGATTTGGTAAAATTATTATAAGATGAAGCGCTCCTGAGCGCCAAATAAATATCCGTTAAAAACAGGAGGTATGAAGCATGGACAAGAAGGCAATGTACAAAATAAGCTACGGACTTTTCGTTGTGACAGCAAATAGTAACGGTAGAGACAACGGCTGTATTACAAATACTCTCGCACAGGTTACGTCTTCACCTAACAAGGTGAGTCTGACAGTTGCAAAGACAAACTATACCCACGATCTAATAATGGCGACGGGTAAATTTACGGCTTCAGTTATAAGCACAGATGCCGATTTTGACCTTTTCAAGCATTTCGGTTTCCAATCCGGCAGGGATGTAGACAAATTTGCTGACTTTAAAGAATGCAGACGTGCAGAAAATGGCTGTCTGATAGTCACAAAGGGTACGAATGCATATATATCCGGTTCTGTGTGGCACAGTATCGACCTCGGCACCCATACCATGTTCATTGCAGAGGTAACGGAAATGGAAGTGCTTAGCGATACTTCTTCCGCAACTTATGAATACTATCAGGGCAATATAAAACCGAAGCCAGAGGCTGTAGGGACTACCTCCGATGGACAGACAATCTGGAGATGCTCGATATGCGGTTACGAATATGTGGGTGAGGAGCTTCCCGATGATTTTATATGCCCTGTATGCAAACACGGAAAGGCTGATTTTGAGAAGGTAAAGGATGGCGGTCATGAAGCTGTGCCTGTAGGAAAGACAGAGAGCGGCGAGACTATATGGAGATGTACAGTCTGTGGCTATGAGTATGTTGGCGAAGAGATACCTGCGGATTTTGTCTGTCCTATCTGTGGAGTAGGCACTGAGCTGTTCGAGAAAACAAGCTGATGTGAGCAATATATAATATGGCATTTTTGTAAGGGGGATATATTATGATCGTATATTTTTCAGCTACAGGAAATAGTAAATACGCGGCGGAAAGGATAGCCGAAGCTCTGAAGGACAGAGCTGTATCCATAGAGGACAAGTGCTACGATATAACCCTTAAGGAGGGGGAGTGCTTCGGTATAGTAACTCCTACTCATTGGTGGGCTCTGCCTATACCTATGAGGGAGTTCTTACAGAAGCTGAGACTTCACAGACAGGGAAAGCATTATGTGTTCATAGCTTCTACCTATGGTACTACCGTTGGCTGCAGTGGCGAGGAGGCGAGACATCTCCTTAAAGACAATGGCATACGACTCAGTGCGGTTTACAGTATAAAAATGCCGGATAACTGGACAGTCACTTTCAACCTCAGTAATAAGGAGAAGGTTGCACGTCAGAACGAGGCTGCCGAAAAGTATATAAACAGTGTTATCTCAAAGATACTTGACAGGAAAAAGGGCTGCTTCCTCACAATGAGGACTCCCTACGCTTTCTACAAATACACGGACAAGGTCTTTGCCAAGGTGAGAATGACCAAGAATCTCCACGTTGAGGACAGCTGTATCGGCTGCGGTCTCTGCGCCGAGAAATGTCCTGTAAAGGCGATAGAGATACGTGACGGTAAACCTGTTTGGGTGAAGGAGCGATGTGCCCTGTGCTTCCGCTGCCTGCACCATTGTCCACAATTCGCTATACAGTTCTGGAATGGTGCTACAAAGAAGCATGGACAGTATACCAATCCCAATGTAAAAGTATAGGCTATGGAGATAGTAACAGATAATAATAAAAGCAGATACAGGATATTTAGCCGAGACATGATGAAATGTCTTGCAATATTCATCATGTTCTGGGGACATCTTATCGGCTGGGCGGTGCAGTATAAGTACGGAGATGTTAAAGCATACTATACTCTTCCTTTATGGGAGTATATTATAATATACACATCGCTCTTCTGCCCACCTGTAATGTTTTTCTTTATCGCAGACGGCTACAAATATACCCGTGACAGGAAAAAGTACGCGCATAGGCTTCTGCTCTTTGCATGCATAACTCAGCCCTTTGACTGGCTGTGCTGTCACAGGTTCAGCGGCTGGTGGCACACGAACGTTATCTTCACGTTGCTTTTCGGACTGCTTGCCATAATGGCATGGGAGAGCAGATACAAGCTGTGGCAGAGGATAGCGCTGGTAATACTCTGTGACGGAATGACGGCGCTTATAGTGTCAGACTGGCTCGTATTCGGAGTGCTGTTCATTTTGTTCCTGCATATCTTCCGCGATAAGCCGAAGGCAAGATTCATATCCTTTATGAGCCTCACGGCGCTTCATTTCCTTCCTAACCTGTTCAGCCTCGGAAAGGTACCCACAGACAGACTTATCATTCAGATAGTGGTAATGATACTGATGTTCGTGCTTGCATACCTGTGCATGACAGTTTTTTACAACGGCAGGAAGGGAAAGAACCCCACGCTGGCAAAGTGGTTCTTCTACGGCTTCTATCCGCTGCATTATCTTATAATATGGATAGTCAGCGTTATTATCAGTAAATAAGAAAAAGGCACTCGCAAGAGTGCCTTTTTGGACGGATATTTCCGCAATTAGAGTCAGGTGAAATTTATTTTTGAAATTAAAAGTTTTCTCAGACTTATCATATCGAATACATCTGCTGCACCGTCGCCGTTTATATCGGCATTCTCAGGAGCAGCA
>NZ_JAGCFH010000256.1 GCF_017650195.1 Ruminococcus sp.
ATCTCCGTATGCTTACTGACAGGAACGACAAGATACTACACGATTATACTAACCTACTCGTTGAGGTTTCTCAGATGACTGACAACGAAAGGAACAGTACAGAGATCAGGTCTCTCAAGCTTATTATAGATTCTATCCACGAATACAAGAAAGAAATGGAAAGTGAGGATATGATATGAACAAAAGCAAAACACCTCTTGTTATCGCTGTGATTGGCGCTATTATCACTATGGTAATGATAATGGCTGTCATCAACAGAAGCTCTTCAAATAAGGAAAAGCCTGAGCCAAGCACAGGAAACAAAATAACAATCGACAAGCCCGAGGAGAAGCTCCAGAAAGCTTTGAAAGACATACAGATACTGTCTGCCGAGCCGATAAAGGGTACGGTGGATTATTCGGATAAGGGACCTGCAAATCTCCCAAATATCGAAACCAAGTATCCTCTCACAGTCGTTGGCGAAGGCGACGTGAACATCGAGATTTTCTCCACCTCAGAGAAAGCCGGCAAGAAAAATAACGGCTGGCTCAATGAGACTGCGGAGGAGTTCAACAATCAGAGGAACCGTCTTTCCAACGGAAAGATAATTTCCGTAAGCGTAAGAAGCATACCTTCTGGTGCTTCATCGGACTATATCGCTAATAACGTGTATATCCCGCAGGCTTATACACCCTCAAACGAGCTTTTTGGAAAGCTTGCAGCTGAACAAGGTGCAAAGCTCAAACTTGAAGCTGAATCACTTGTATCGAATACAGCAGGCATAGCTATCTCACGTACAGCAGCTTCTTCTGTAAAGTCAAAATATGGCTCTGTGACCTTTGAGAACATTGTGGACGCTGTCGTTGCAGGCGAGCTTCAGATGGGCTATACATATCCATATACCTCGGCTACAGGTCTCAACTTCCTTATAAATGCGCTCCAGCACTTTGACAGTGGAAATATTCTCAGTGATTCCGCTGTATCCACATTCCAGCAGCTCCAGAAGAGCATACCCTTTGTATGCTACACCACCGATCAGATGGTAAACGCAATGCAGAGCGGTACTCTGCAGGCAGGCGTTGTTGAGTTTCAGGCATATACAAACAGTGCTGTACTAAAGGGCGGCTATGACTTCATACCTTTCGGCTATAAGCACAGCAATCCCCTTTACAGCGTCGGAGACCTTACCACAGACCAGCAGGCAGCTCTCAACACCTTCCTTGATTTCGCACTCAGCAGCGGTCCTCAGGCACACGCAAAGGAATATGGATTTGATCCTGACAATAGCTTCGGCTACAATACAAAGGATATAAGCGGCTCGGACATCATAAGCGCTCAGCGCCTGTGGAAGGAAGAAAAGGACTCCGGCACACCTACTATCGCACTTTTCATCGCTGACGTTTCTGGAAGCATGACAGGCGATCCTTTGAACAGACTAAAGGATTCTCTCCTTGAAGCCTCAAAAAATATACGATCAGACAATTATGTAGGCCTTATCACATATAACGACAATGTTACCCTGAATCTTCCAATCGCTCAGTTCGACCTCGAGCAGCGGTCCTATTTTGCAGGAGCTGTTGAGAAAATGAAGGCAGGAGGAAATACAGCTACATACGATGCTCTCCTTGTAGGTATCAATATGATAAACGAGTATAAGGAAAGCATTCCTTCGGCAAAGACAATGATATTCGTTCTCAGCGATGGCAGATGCAATCGCGGAGTGGAGTATAACCCGGCGGCAGGTATCGTGAGTCATTACGGAATACCGATATATACTATCGGATACAATGAGGAAATTGATTCACTCAAGGATCTTTCATCAATCAATGAAGCAGTATATATCGACGCAGACAGCGACGACGTTGTATATGAGCTCTCAGCTCTCTTCAACGCACAGATGTAAGCTTAAGAATAATCCCCAAGGAAGCATTGAAAACAAAAACGCTTCTTTGGGGATTTATATTTCAAGCAATAAAAAAACGAATAATCACTTTGAGTATGTATTTATACTATAGTTCATCTCACATCATAGTAGAACTTATCCGCGGCTTTTCTGTCTTTTCCAGTAAATATAGCCTTTGTCAACCTGCGTTCCTTAAGTAGATACCAGTCACCGAACTCGTCAAATTTTCGGCTTGACGTCACAATATAAGACCTTCTAAGAGTTCCGTACTTTTTGCCGCAGGACTTTCCAAGAGCCTTCAATCGCCCTGCGAAGTCCATATCCTCAAGGCTTATGAGTTTCTCATTGAAGCCTCCTATCCTGTCAAAGTCCTTCCGCCTGCACCAAAACATAGCTCCAGAAAGCAGACCGCCGTTCCTTATCATTACGGGGATGAGATTTATCGCTATATATACCGCAGAAGCCGCGATACCAAGCGACATACGCTCAAATTTAAGCCTTGTTCCTCCCCCTATATACTTTCCCGAGGTTATCAAATCTTTTATCTCTACCAAAGAACTCTTTGACATAACGCTGTCTGCGTCTATAGTTACTATTATACTTCCACTCGAAGCTCTTACACCTGCATTCCTGATACTGCTTATACACCTGTCGTCATTTTCTATCACTATGGCACCATAGCTTTTGGCAACAGCAACCGTCCTGTCTGTACAGCGATTAGCAACAACGACTGTTTCCACCTCGTCAGGTATTTTCTTTGCCGCACGCTTTATACTGCACAGGCATTTCCCTATATATTTTTCTTCATTATGCGCAGGTATTATAACTGAAAAGAGCGCTCCCCTTTTTGAAGCCTTTTCCATTTCACACTCCCCTTCCTGTCTTCAGATAAAACTCAGACTTTTACTGCTTAATTATACCATTTTTTCGTTAAATTTTCAAGGCAATTCATTATTTGCCGTAACTATTGATTTTTGCAAAAAGCCGTGTTATAATGAAGGCAAACAGGCATGACCTGTTAATCTTAAAGAAATGGCAGGTGAACACAATGAAATTAAAAAGAATGGTAGCTGCATTTCTAGCAGCGGCAACAGCGTTTATTCCTCTTTCCGCAGACAGTATACCTACGCTTTTATCTCAGACCGTATACGCAGAGGCCCATGGTATGGGTGCAGCCCTTCCGGACTGGATCCCCTGCGACTTTGATTCCGCTTTAAGCTTCCGAAACACCTACGGCGCTACTCATGTTCAGGATGGACTTATATGCATCGTTTTCAAAGAAAACGCAGTAAAATTCCAGGAAGACGAACCACAGGGCATGCGCCGTTATGAAGTCGTTACGACAAAGGATATGATGAGTGAACTTACCCACAAGTCTTACGGTTCCGCTGACAGCAACAGCTGCTATGAGGTAGTAGTATACTATGCACCGCAGGAAAAAGGCGGATTTGAGGTTGCACTAGTAGATACATGGTTAAAATCCTCAGAGCTTGATCTTGGATACAACCACGCTGTAGCTTATTATTCGTTTATGATCGACGACAATATGGATATCACAGAGACTGATATCTACAGCTGGCTGCCTGATTGTGAGGCTGAATTCAAGGAATATTCTGATAACAATGGCAAGGTGTCCGCAATGGATAATTACATTGTGTTCTGCCTTGAATCAAACGCAGGAACCCCTTATGACTGGTTTGAAGGAATCGAAACGCCAAGCATCCGTTATGATAATATAGACAGATATTTTATAGAGGATTGCAGTCCTGAAACAGCACAGCCTCTTGACGGCGGCACAATACTTAAGGCTGTGGTCTATACGGCTGAAATAGACGGAAATTATCTTATCAGGTGGGATTATGCTTATGTCAACGACTACCAGTCAAATCAGGTAGAAAGAACGCTGATTGCAGACTGCACTATATCCGACTTTGCGCAGAAGATTACGCTTGACGACTCATATATACATGATGCAGAATTTTCCTACGCTCACTACAGTATATATTCCAATGACCTGAAAGCTTCATCATACGATATATACAATTCCTTTTCCCAGTCAGAATCTGCTGTCATAAGCTCCAAAGAGGAGCTTGTGAGCTTCCTTTCGGCTTATCTTAATAATAAGCCTCTGAATCAATTCGTATCACAGTACAGTGACAGCTTCTTTGAGGATAATGTACTGCTTCTCAACACCTATCTTGATCCCTACAGAGGACGTGTAATGTCCCATGGGCTGGACAGCGTTCAGAATAAGGACGGCAAACTGATAATTAACTATAACTCCATTATTTTCGCAAATCTGATGAGAACATCCTACTTTGATATACTTAAGGTCGTTATCCCCAAAAAGGAGCTTGAAGAAAAAGTAGTATGGAATAACAAGGATACCCTGAATTACGACCTCAAACGCATAAGCATCATCGACGAGGACACAGGTGATTATATTCCAATCACCTGGGAAAGCATACCTGATCTGTTCGGAAACAGCATAAAGTACTTCGAGGGGCAGAACCCATTCTACTGGGACACCGAGTTCTTTACTGATGACTGGCACGAGATATCTGTTGATGAAAAATACCTGCCGGAAGGCTATGTATTATCCGAAACCGAGCCCAAGACTATAAAGGAATATGCTTATAATACAGCAGATATCATTTTCAAAGTGAAAAACACAATTCCTGTCAAAGGAATAACCAAGATCTCAGCGACCACTCCCGACCTTTTCTCGAAAAACATAGTAATCGGTCCCGAGCCTGCCGTTGCTACTTCGAAATCTGAGCTTACTGAGATACTTTCACGCTACATGTCAGAAAACTACCAGAATAAATACTTCTCAGCATACAACGACGATTTCTTCAAGGACAATGTGCTGCTTCTTAACTTCTGTATTGATTCAACAGGAGGAAATAAAATTCATATAGATGATACTGACGTTTCAAGCGACAGTATATCAGTATACTATACTAAGCCTTCAACCGACTTCGGAATATGCAATACCGATTATTTCTGTATCTTACACGTAACTGTTTCAAAGACCGAATACAATTCTCAGAAAATAAAGTGGAAATTCACAGGTGATACCAACGGCGACGGAGAATTCGGTATAGCCGATCTTGTTGCATTGCAGAAGTGGCTGATAGCTTCGTCCGATACAAAAATATCAGACCTTACAGTCGCCGATCTTTGTAAGGACAACAACATAGACGTTTTTGATCTTTTGGCTATGAGAAAAAAACTTGTAGAGTTCATTCTCACCTGACACTCAGTTCAGATGCAACATTATATTTTGAAAACGATAACTATTATAAATTAGTACAATATCCCCTGGTTCAGAATGAACCGGGGGATATTTTTGCAATAACACAATAAAAAACCGCCTGTAAAAGCACAGACGGTCCTTTAGATTCAATTGATTCTGCAAAATACATGAGAGAGAGCACTGCTAAGCTCAAAGTACTGTTCATTAATCTCATAATGCTCAATATACTCGGCAATTTCTTCTCTCAGATCGCGCGGCTGTTCGTCACCATCAATAAGAACACTATCCAGCGTATAATTGAAGTCATGATCCATTGTAAAGATAAGGACTCCACAATCTTCACATGGCTGTTCAAGAGCGTGGTTTATGAACGCCTTGTCTACAGGCAGGTACAGACAATCATAGTCATCATCATACATATAAGTATTCCTTCCTGTTACAACATCGTCATAGATCTCGCCTAACATTGCAAATAACCTCATAAAAAATGCCCCCTAAATAAAATAAATTATGTACTTATAATACCCTTAATAGCCCGATTTGTAAATACCTTTTTGTGAAAAGTCACAATTTGTTAATTATATTCGTAATACTGCAACAAAATCAGCTAAACAAATTGTATATTTATTCCATCTATCACGTCTTGTTTAACAGATATTTGTGGTCAAACCACGTATTATATTGCATTGCTGTATGTTTATTATTATCGCAATTATACAATTTGGATAAGGTAATTGTGACAAACAGTTTTTTTATATGTCAGTAGGCTATGAGTTATTGGAATTGCTTAACCTTCTTTTATTAGCGAATATGCAGTTATCTTCCTTATCGGTCTGCAAAGTAGCGTACCAATTATGATATTTACAGCAGTCAGTATCAAAGCCATGATAAACAGAACTGCCGGAGGTATCTCAAAATTATTTTTCAGCGCCCCGATGACCGAGAATATTCCGTTAAACATAGCTGGCAGATAAGCTGTCCCCAACACTGCCGACAGTACAGAACCTATCATCACAACAGGCGTGATACTGCCAACTGTCTGTATTATAAGCTGTTTGCTTGTAAATCCCATAGCCTTGTAGATGCCGAAATCGGTTTTAAGGCTCGATATCATCGAACGCATGATAACGTAAAGTATGAGCAATATGATAAGCACCGTGACGATGAAAAGTATGATAGCTACTATAGTTATAAGCGAGGAATACATTGCCTGCATGGCCTTTGTTTCTTTCGCAGCATTGCTGACACTCACGGTATATTCAGAGTATTCATTGTTCATCTTATCTACAAAGCTGTCAATATCATTGTCGTCTGAGTATATGTTCAGCGAATAGAGCGACTTATCAGAGATATTATCATATCCTTCATCGGTCAGCTCGGCAATCATTCCATTATTGTTAACGCTCTGGATAAAGCCGCTGACTGCATAATCGTGAGCCTTTCCGTTCATCGTCAGAGTGAATGTATCACCGATAGAAAATTCCTCCGCAAAGGCACTTCCAATGGCTATCTCATCTGCATTGCCGGGATGCATCCCGACATAGCATATATCATTTTCAAGAAGCGTATGATCCTCGCATACTATCACGGGAATACTGCCGTCAGAGTACTCCGCATTAGCAATACCGTAATTTACTGCTTTGACATTCTCATCTTTGAGTAATTCTTTCAGTGCATCAAAATGCTCCCCGTCCGACTGCACTCTAATATCAGGCAGTTCCTCCGAAAGCGTTGTAATAAAATTATCAGGACGGATATTAACGTTATAAACAAGCACTCCCGTAAATGCAAGTAATATCATCATAACAAAAGTTACAGCAAACAACAGGATATTTCTTCCGGCAGATGCCCCTGCCTGCTTAAAGGTCAGATTAATAGCCACCGGACCTAGTGAAGTGTCAAGCGGA
>NZ_JAGCFH010000257.1 GCF_017650195.1 Ruminococcus sp.
AGTATAAACAGGGGCGAGCTGGGCAGCTTAATGTGCTTTCTGGGATTTATACTATTACACATGTTCTTTATGGTGTTCTGGGGAATTTTCAAGTACAGAAATGCAGAGCCTGCGCCTGAGGAAACCGATACCTTCGGAGTTCCGGCGTCAGGAAACGGCTCATACACGGGAACTAAAACAGGCTACAGCGGTACATCACCTTATTCGCAGACGAGTACGAAGCCTGATCTGACGGGCAATTCCTACGGCAGCAGTCAGTACGAGATGCCGGATCTTATTTCCGGTACAGGAAACAGCAGCTCCTACGGCGGCAGTCAGGCCGGGGAGATAATGTGCGAGTTCTGCGGAAACAGGTTTTCTTCAAGGCTGAAATATTGCCCTCACTGCAACGCGAGAAATCCTGATAATCTCTGAGCTTCGCAAAAAGCATAATGATAACTGAGGGGCGCTCCCGTCCTGTATTGCAGGGCGTCTTTCCATTATTTTACAGCTCAAATAATATAGAGCTGTACTATTGACAAAAAATGCAAAATGTGATAAAATATATTACATTGCAAAAGAAGCTACGGTTTCGGAGCAAGACTATTGACCACTCCGCAGGGAGTTGAGGCCATACGGACAGCCGGGTCAAATGCCGAATGCCGATATATCGGCTGGCAACTTCTGTTGCCTTATTGATTCGACTGCGCGTCGATAAAGTTTTTATAAGTTCTCATCAGCTTGTGAAAGGTCAATAAGAGTAGTAAAAGGTAGTACTTGCTTATATAGACTCTGTACCGTCAATGAAGTTTCTGTGCTAAGCGCATACGTATTTCATGCACACAATGGCTGATAAGGTCTTTGTGTGCATTTTTGTTGTGAAGGTGTTTTTTATGGAGAATAAACTGAAACTTTACGGGTTCAATAATCTTACGAAGTCGCTGAGCTTCAATATATATGATGTCTGTTATGCCAAGACGGCGCGTTCGCAGCAGGAGTACATCGCTTATGTTGACGAGCAGTACAACTCCGAGCGTATAACCGATATCATGACTCATGTTACGGAGATGATAGGTGCGCAGGTGCTGAGCGTTTCACGTCAGGACTACGATCCTCAGGGCGCTTCCGCTACCTTCCTTATCGCAGACGATACCATGATACCGGCAGGAGGCAGCGAGACTGTGGCTCACCTCGACAAGAGCCATGTTACCGTCCATACCTATCCGGAGTTCCACCCGGATACGAGCATAGCCACCTTCCGCGTGGATATAGACGTTGCTACCTGCGGAAAGATAACGCCCCTTACGGCTCTTGACTATCTCATAGGAAGCTTCGATTCGGATATTATCACCATGGATTACAGGGTAAGGGGCTTTACACGCAACCTTGACGGAGAAAAGCTCTTTATCGATCATGATATAACTTCCATACAGAACTATATAGACGAGAAGATACTGGACAAGTACGACGTTGTGGATATAAACGTATATCAGGCGAATATGTTCCACACGAAAATGCTCATCAAGGAGCTTGACCTGCAAAATTACCTGTTCAACACAGATGTCAACGAGCTTCCGCCAAGGCGCAGACTGGAGATAACCAATGCGCTGCAGCGGGAGATGATAGAAATTTTCAGCGGAAGGAACGTGTTCGGAAATGGCTGAGCTTTCCCAGACAAATGCGCCTATATACGAGGCGTTGAGAAGATTCCGGCGCATGAGGATAGTACCCTTTGACGTTCCGGGACACAAGCGGGGCAGAGGAAATATGGAACTCACGGAGTTCCTCGGCGAGGACTGCATGAGCGTCGATGTCAATTCCATGAAGCCTCTCGATAATCTTTGTCACCCGGTCTCTGTCATAAAGGACGCTGAGGCTCTTGCTGCCGAGGCTTTCGGTGCGGCAAACGCCTTCTTCATGGTGGGCGGCACTACCTCTGCTGTGCAGAGCATGATAATGTACGCCTGCAAGGAGGGTGACAAGATAATCATGCCGAGGAATGTACACAGAAGCGCTATCAACGCCCTTATCATGACGGGCGCCGTTCCTGTTTATGTAAATCCGGACGTGAATACAAAGCTGGGCATAGCCCTCGGTATGTCTGTGGCTCAGGTGGAGCAGGCTATCCGCGACAATCCTGACGCAAAGGCTATTATGGTCAACAATCCCACCTACTACGGTATATGCTCCGACCTGAAAAGGATAACTGAGCTGGCTCATGCTCACGGTATGTTAGTGCTTGTTGACGAGGCTCACGGCACTCATTTCTATTTCGGGGAGAATTTCCCTCTTACCGCTATGGCGGCAGGGGCGGATTGCGCCTCCGTAAGTATGCACAAGTCAGGGGGAAGCCTTACACAGAGTTCCTTCCTGCTTCTCGGAAAGAATGTCAACGCCGACTATATGCGTCAGGTCATAAACCTGACTCAGACCACGAGTGCTTCCTATCTGCTGCTTTCAAGTCTTGATATCTCAAGGAAGAGGCTTGCTCTCGGTGGCAGGGAGATATTCGCACAGACAGTGGAAATGGCTGAGTACGCACGCTCGGAGATAAACGAGATAGGCGGCTACTACGCCTACTCAAAGGAGCTTATAAACGGCGACAGTATCTTCGACTTTGATGTGTCGAAGCTGAGTATATACACCCTGCCTATCGGACTTGCCGGCATAGAGGTCTATGACCTCCTTCGGGACGAGTACGATATACAGATAGAATTTGGAGATATCGGAAACGTTCTCGCCTACATCTCGGTAGGTGACAGAAAGCGCGATATCGAGCGACTTATCAGCGCTCTTGCGGAGATAAAGCGGCGCTTCGGAAAGGACGGTACGGATATGCTCACTCAGGAATATATCAGTCCTGTGGTGTCGGAAACTCCGAGAAAGGCTTTCTATGCGAAAAAACGTTCACTTTCTCTTGACGAGGCGGCAGGACAGGTTTGCAGCGAGTTCGTTATGTGCTATCCGCCGGGTATACCGATACTGGCTCCGGGTGAGCTCATAACCGGTGAGATAATTGAGTATATAAAATATGCCAAGGAAAAGGGCTGTCAGATGACAGGCACTGAGGATATAAACATCGAAAGGCTGAATGTACTCGATATATGAACAGCACCAGACATAATTAAGATTATAGTATTATTATTGGTTCAAGGGAGAAAACATATATGAAAAAAGTTGGATTACAGATGAGTATACTTATGGCAGTCACGCTCAGTTTCTGCCTTTCACTTTTGGGAACGCTTTCCTCAGGTCACTTCACAGTTCCCGGATTTCTTATGAGCTTCGGGATAAGCACTGTGATAAGCCTTATCATCGGTTTTTTAGTACCGATGAAAAAGCTTGAGGACGGACTTGTACGCAAATGCGGCATTGAGGAGCACAGTCTCCCGGCAAGACTTCTTTCGACACTTGTGTCCGACCTCGTTTATACGCCCATACTTACATTTTCAATGGTGTTCATGGCATACAAGCAGGCAACGGCACATGGTTCAAATATGCCTTTCCTGCCGTCGTTCATCAAGTCACTGATATTAAGTCTTATAGTTGCATATATCATTATTTTCATTGTAAAGCCTTTATTCCTTAAATTTGTTATGAAGCAGAATGGCATATCGGGAATGCCGGCGGATAAATCATAATTTTGCGGAGTAAATTATGATTTAAAAGGAGGTATAGTATGGAATTATGGTTCACGGAGAGACATACTCCGAACGTTAATTTTTCAATAAAGGTCGATCACCAGCTCTACAGTGGAAACAGCGAGTTCCAGCGTATCGACGTATTCGACTCAAAGGAGTTCGGACGATTCCTTACCCTCGACGGCTATATGATGCTGACAGAGAAGGACGAGTTTATATATCACGAGATGATAACTCACGTTCCTATGGCGGTACACCCTAATCCGAAGAATATACTGGTCATAGGCGCCGGCGACGGAGGTGTTGTCAGGGAGCTCACACGCTATGCCTCGGTTGAGAGCATAGACCTTGTGGAGATAGATGAGTTAGTGGTAGAGGTATGTAAGAAGTACCTTCCTACTACTGCCTGCCGTTTCGACGACCCGAGAGTAAATGTATTCTACGAGGACGGCGTTAAGTTCATACGCCGCTGTACTGATCAGTACGATGTTATAATAGTAGATTCTACAGACCCCTTCGGTCCCGGAGAGGGCCTTTTCACAAAGGAGTTTTACGGAAGCTGCTTCAAGGCTCTCCGTGACGACGGTATAATGGTCAATCAGCACGAGAGTCCCTTCTATGATGAGGACGCTGCTGCTATGCAGCGCTCGCACAAGCGCATAGTTGAGAGCTTCCCTATAAGCAAGGTGTATCAGGCTCATATCCCGACCTACCCTTCGGGGCACTGGCTCTTCGGCTTTGCTTCAAAGAAGTACCACCCGACAAACGACTACAACGGTACAAAATGGAGTATGCTCGGCATAAAGACGCGCTACTACAACCCAAGACTTCATACGGGAGCCTTTGCTCTCCCGTGCTATGTAGAGGAGCTTCTCAGAGATGTTGAATAAGAATATACAGACCTTCATTGCCTGCGACAGTGAGTATGATGACGCTAAGATAGTTCTTTTCGGAGCCGGCTTTGACGGAACCACCAGCTTTCGCCCAGGTACGCGTTTTGCGCCCTCTGCCATAAGGAACGAGAGTTTTGGCATAGAGACTTACAGCCCTTATCAGAATAAAGACATGACTGATTACAGCTACTTTGACAGCGGAGACCTTGAGCTCTCCTTTGGAAGTACAAATTGCGCGTTAGCAGATATAACGACTCGTTCGAATATCATACTTGAGGACGGAAAGCTGCCATTTATGATAGGCGGCGAGCACCTAGTCACTCTCGGCTCGGTAAAGGCTGTGAAGGACAGGTACAGCGACCTTTATATAGTACACTTTGACGCTCACGCTGATCTTCGGGACGATTATCTCGGACAGAAGCTGTCCCATGCCTGCGTTTTGAGGCGCTGCCATGAGCTTGTGGGAGACGGTAAAATCTTCCAGTTCGGTATACGCAGCGGAGACAGGGAGGAGTTTAACTTCGCTGACGAGCATACTGAAATGCAAAAATTCAGTTTTGATGGGCTTGAGGAGGCAGTGGAGAAACTCATGGGTAAAAAGGTCTACTTCACGCTCGACCTTGACGTGCTTGATCCGTCAGTATTTCCTGGTACTGGTACTCCCGAAGCCGGAGGGGTAACCTTTGAGGAACTGAGAAAGGCTGTGACACTGGTTTGCAGCAAGCTTGACATAGTTGGCTGCGACGTGAACGAGCTCAGTCCCGTTTACGATCAGAGCGGAGTGTCAACGGCAGTTGCCTGCAAGATAATCAGAGAAATGCTGTTGGCTCTTTCGTAAAAGGATATGCTGTATGATATAAGGATATCATACAGTTTATGGAATGATGCGGGCTGCGTATAAAAAGAGTTTAGATAGTTTTGGCAGCAATGAAAGCGTTTGTAGTCACCCGGATATATATGAAGCAGGGGGCATTATGAATAATTATCAGAATCAACATGATGATATGAAAAACTCCGTGGACTACGGCAGATATGACGATCAGAGCGGATCTGACGCCGATGACAGAACGCCTCAGGAAATATACAGCAATCTTACAGAAAAACAGCAGAGATCATTAAATAGATTTGTGGGCTGCTTTTTCTGGATAGCAGTTCTACCATTTTTACTCACAGGAATCGTTTTCGTTATTGTGGGAACGTCTCAGTATATCGTTTCAAGCAATAAAGAAAAAAACTGTACATTTCCGGTACAGGCTGTAGTAACATTTGATGACGTGACTGAAACTGATATATACGACAAGTACGGTAACGTATCGGGGCACACGGTGTCATATTCCGGACCACCGAGGATAAAATACACATATAACGGACGTGAATATATCAAGGACGGCAAGGGTTACGTGAGTGATAACGCAAAACTTGACGACGAGGTGGAAATATATATTTCTCCAGATGATCCTGAGATTATATGTATTCCGGCGGATATGGAAAAAAACAAGACCGACTGGCGAAAGTTTGCCATCAGAGGAGTGATCATTACGTTGGTGTGCATAATTGTTCCTGTAGCGAGGAAAATACGATTCAGAAAAGAACTGTCGGGACATAACTGATATTGATGTTTTGACCACGGAGTGATAGATATGGATATATTCAGAGCGCAGAGCACTGAGGGACTTACGGAGATACGTATGGAGTATCTGCTGGAGGATTTCCCGGAAATGCCTGCGGAGCTGTCTGAGCATATACGGGCAGGCTTGCCGAGGTACTATGCGGAGCACCTTGGACGGGACTTCTTCGCATACATCGCGGAGGAGGGCGAAAAGACAGTAGGTTCGGCTTTCCTTGTAGTGAATGAAATGCCGCCAAATTCGAATTCTTCCAACGGCAGAACTGGTACTGTGCTGAATGTTTATGTTGCTCATGCATACAGGCGGCAGGGGATAGCAAAAGCTCTTATGGAACTGCTTATCTCTGACGCAAAAGCATTGCGGCTTGACTTTATAGAACTGAAAGCTTCTGCGGACGGTTATCCGCTTTATAAAAAACTGGGATTCAAGGACAGCGTTTCATCGTTCAGACCGATGAAGCTGATATTATAACGGAGAAAAAATGAAAAAGGATAAAAATATAAAGTCGTATAGGAACAGCTCTATAGCCTTTGCGCTGTTTGCATGCGTGATCATGGTCATCGTCTGTTTTGAAATCTACGGTATCAAACAGCTGAAAGACAGATGTACTTATAAAACAAAGGCTGTTGCAGAGGAGGTCATCTCCCGAAAAAAACATTGATTATGTTAATGGAGAGCTTACAGTTCAAACTACCTGCACTGTCGTTTATTCCTATAAATATGACCGGAATGAATATCTTGAAGAAGGCAGCGCATTCAGCAAAATAAGTATCAAAAAAGGTGAGATCGTGGATTTCTATATTGATCCCAATGAGCCTACAGTGTTTTACTGTCCTGCTGCCCATTTAATATATACTTGGTATATTTTTGTGGGAGCTGTTTGCCTAATCATGTTTATCAGCATTTGGTATATGAGAAGATACATAAGGGATATGAAATATATCAGTAACAAGCAGAGAGCTGATGAAATTATCTTTGGCTCAGCTGATAATAATGCTAATAAAAAAAGATAGCCTTTTCTTATGATAGAAGTAAAATGATATGGGATTAAAACGTTCATTCCTGTGTATGTGAACAATGAAAGGATTATTGGAGTAAAAAATGAAATATAATGATTATAACAATTATGGAAATTATAGTGACAGCGGAGTAGGCAGAAAGGCTGCGGAGATTATAGACTTTGCGGACAGGCATCAGAAAGCTATATCTAATACCGCTGGCGTCATAAGCCTAGTGTATTTACTGCCGTTGCTGATTATAGGTATTTTATTATTTTCATTAGGAGTATATTTTGGCTTTAGCAGCATGTCGGATAAAAAGAGCTGTACCGAATTGGTTTCGGGTGAGATAATAGCTATGGAGTCATGGAGCGAAAGTAATCGCCATGACAGAGTCGATTATGACGGTCAGGAAGGATATGCTCCTGTTTTCAAGTATACATACAATGGTGTTGAGTATATAAAAAAGGGAAATTCATATGCACAGTTTAAAGGATTATGGGCAGGAAAACAGGTGAAAATATATGTGAATCCGAGTAATCCCGAAAAATTTTATGTGCCTGATTACGTGAAAAAAGACCACAGTACAGTATCGTTTATCATAATAGGCATTCTTTTGATTGCGGTAGTTGTATTTGTTATAATAAGGATAAGAAATAAAACAAGAAATATCATATATAATGCTTCGGAGTATAAATCTGCGGGATATTCAGGAGAAAACGGCAAATATACTCCAAATTATGGATCTGCGGGATATTCAGGAGGAAACAGCAAATATACTCCAAAAATGACCAAAACAAGTGCTGTTGTTCTTTCCCTTGTCATCATTGCTACAATGATCGGTGGAATAATGTTTTTTAAGTATGATACCAATCTGAAAAAGA
>NZ_JAGCFH010000258.1 GCF_017650195.1 Ruminococcus sp.
CAAGGCAACGGCGAAGAGATCAATATGGTAGGATACCCCACTGATAACAGTGAAAGAGGCGGCTTGATAAAGCCAGAGTATTTTTATAGCATTACATCTTCTTGTCAGGATAAGGACGGCGCATGGGAATTTGTTTCAAAAGCTCTTACATTCCCTTATGATGTGTTTTCGTGCTTCAAGCCTGAAACCAGGAATATACTTAACAGTGAGATAGGCGTCGAGCATACCGCAAGCGGTATACCTGTTCCCAGTCTTACGGCTGAACAGGCTGATATGCTGTATGATTATCTGTGCAAGTGCGATAATACAGCAGTTGAATACGATGATGATATGAGTACGGTTCTCTATGAGGAAGCCGACAAGTATTTTGCAGGAGAGTGCTCGGCAGAGGATGCTGCAAAGTCTATACAGAGTCGTGTATCTGAGATAATGAAAAAGTATAAATAGATATGGACAGGACTTATATGAATTGTTATTGCTTGCAGAGTACACATACTGCAAATGTCAATCTAAAAATTTAGATTCTGTGAGAGCCTTGTGGTGAAAGTCCACTTGGCTACTCGACTGAGAGGTCGGCGGCTTAATCGCCGCCTCTTAATCAATATATAGTTTAAGAATAATCTTTAGCAGCAATTGTTTTCAATAATTTATTATGAAATGGCCACAGAGCCAACAGCAAAATACTGTTGGCTCTGTGGTTTATGCTGTATTTATTTCAAGGAGTGGTCTATAGTGTAGACTTTTCTGATGATCTTAAATATCACACTCCAAAAAGGAGTTTGTCATATGCAGGGAAAGGCCAGTATGACTCAGCAGTTACTGTTTCAGCCTTGTCAGCAGCAGCACGGAGCTTTTCCATAGCAGGGAGCATCGTGTCGCGGACGAACTCAGAAGCCTTTATGATAACGTCCTGTTTCTTGAAATCCGCCACTACTTTTTCAAGCATTGTCGTAGCAGCATCCATTTCATCTATGAGGCTTGAAAGCTCGGTAACAAGACTTGTCTCATACTTGCATGCAACCTTTGATACACTCTTCTTGACTGCTACCGCATTTGCTGTATCAGCAGCAAACCTAGCAACAGCAGGGATTATCTCCTTGCGGGTCATATCTATCATAGTTGTAGCTTCGATATTAACTGTCTTTATATAGTTTTCAAGCATGATATCACAGCGTGAGAATATTTCAGCCTTAGTGAATACACCGTGAGAGGTGAGCATATCAACGTTCTTCTTGTCGCAGATATGGGGCATTGCATCAGCGGTGGTCTTAAGATTCATAAGACCGCGTTTCTCTGCCTCCTTTATCCATGCGTCATCATAGCCGTTGCCGTTGAAGATAATACGCTTGTGTTCCTTGATAGTTTTCTTGATAAGGTCGTGAAGAGCCTTGTTGAAGTCCTTTACGCCCTCAAGCTTATCAGCAAACTGCTTCAATTCTTCAGCAACAGCAGCATTAAGGTGAATGTTAGCACAGGAGATACTGTTGGAAGAACCAAGCATGCGGAACTCGAACTTGTTACCAGTGAATGCGAAAGGTGATGTTCTGTTACGGTCTGTTGAGTCCTTACTGAACTTGGGAAGAACATCAACGCCAAGCTGCATTTTTTCCTTCTTTGTTCCACCGTACGGTTTATCCTTTTCAATAGCATCAAGGACTGCTGTAAGTTCGTCACCGAGGAATATGGATATAACAGCAGGTGGAGCTTCATTTGCGCCAAGTCTGTGATCGTTGCCTGCGGTAGCAACTGAAAGTCGCAGCAGATCCTGATAATCATCAACAGCCTTGATAACTGCCGCAAGAAAAAGCAGGAATTGTGCATTCTCAGCGGGAGTCTCACCGGGAGAGAGAAGGTTCTCACCTTGATCTGTGGATATAGACCAGTTGTTATGCTTACCTGAGCCGTTTACACCTGCAAATGGCTTTTCATGGAGCAGACAAACAAGTCCGTGACGGATAGCGACTTTCTGCATTACTTCCATAGTAAGCTGGTTGTGGTCGGCAGCGATATTTGTTGTATCGTATATGGGAGCAAGCTCGTGCTGGGCAGGTGCAACTTCATTATGCTTGGTTTTAGCGAGGATACCAAGCTTCCACAGTTCCTTGTCGAGATCGGCCATATACTCGGCAACTCTTGGCTTGATGGAACCAAAATAATGGTCGTCCATTTCCTGGCCTTTTGGAGGCATAGCACCGAAGAGAGTACGTCCTGTCATGATGAGGTCTTTTCTCTTCTTCCACATATCACGATCAACGAGGAAGTATTCCTGCTCGGGACCAACGGATGTCTTTACGCTTTTAACCTTGTCATTGCCGAATAGTTTAAGGATACGCAGAGCTTGTTTGTTAAGGGCTTCCATTGAACGCAGGAGTGGTACTTTTTTGTCAAGAGCCTCACCTGTGTATGAACAGAATGCAGTTGGGATATAAAGTGTACCGTCCTTGATGAAAGCATAAGATGTAGGATCCCAAGCCGTATATCCTCTTGCCTCAAAAGTAGCACGAAGTCCGCCAGAGGGGAATGAGGATGCGTCAGGCTCGCCTTTAATGAGCTCCTTGCCCGAGAATTCCATGATAACTCTTCCGTCAGGTGCAGGAGAAATAAAGCTGTCATGCTTCTCAGCAGTAACACCTGTCATTGGCTGAAACCAGTGTGTGTAGTGAGTTGCACCTTTTTCAATCGCCCACTCCTTCATGGCAGCTGCAACTGCATTTGCTACGGATATATCAAGAGGAGTTCCCTTGTCTATAGTTCTTTTCAGTGATTTGTATACTTTATCCGAAAGAGTTGCCTTCATTATTCTGTCATCGAATACCATTGAACCATAATAGTCTGTGATTTTTTCCATTGTAATTACCTCCAAATCATATTATGTAAGGCAGTCTGCATACATCGGGAGATCTGTAATTAAGATGCACGCAGACGCCCTTGTCAGCTTAAGCTTTTTCCCACTCCGCTGAATCGTGAAGTGCGTTGTATCCTTCTTCACCTGTTCTGATCTTGATAACGTTCTCAA
>NZ_JAGCFH010000259.1 GCF_017650195.1 Ruminococcus sp.
GATATATTTACTGTTCTGGAATGGATATTTCTTCTTTCAGTTGTATTGATGGTTTTAAATACCTACGCTTAAACGAACTTAAAGGCATTGATTATGCAAGCGCTCTTAGTAATATAAAAGATCTGCAATATCTTGAAATTGAGACCAAAGAAAATCTGAATGATATTGATACTGACAAGATCAAAGAGCAGCATCCGAATTGTAAAATAGTATTAATAGATGTAACAAAATAAGTCGCCTTAATGTCCATATTTTTATATGGAAAGAAATATGATTAATATTAAAGCCGATACATGAAGTACCGGCTTTTTTCCTATTCAGTTTGGCTGATTGATTGTTCCGCTAAGAGCAGCGCACAGTGTGCGCCCATGTTTGTTTATCTGTATTTGTATACTGTTGCAGCTTCGAAACCGTCCAGTAGGGTAGTCATCTTTCCAAATGCCATACCCGTGCCCTTGGCTACGCAGTTTATGGAGTCCTTGGCAATATTGCAATTTATGCCGAGGGTTCGCTTGATGAGTTGAGTAAGTCCGCCGAGAAGCGCTCCTCCACCTGTGAGGAGCAGTCCGTTATCGTAGATATCTCCTACTAGCTCGGGTGGAGCTTCCTCAAGTACCTTGCGGATAGCTTCCATTATAGCGAAGGTATCATCCTCGATAGCTTCAAACAGTTCCGTTTCGCTGAGAAGCACCTGTGCAGGCAGGCCCTTAAGGAGACTTCTTCCCTTGACAATATATGTAACCTCGTCGCTTGGGTCGTAGAGGTTACAAAGCTCTATTTTTACCTTTTCGGCAGTCCTCTCACCGATAAGGAGCTTGTACTTATTTTGCATATACTTTATTATTGAGCGGTCTATGGCGTTTCCTGCCACTTTGACTGTATGGGATCTTACCACGCCATTCATGGAAACTATGGCAACGTCAGTTGTGCCGCCGCCTATATCCACTATCATGTGCCCCTTTGCCTTGGTTATGTTTACGCCTGCGCCTATCATGGCTGCGATAGGCTCCTGAATGAGATAGACCTGCCTAGAACCTGCACTCTTTGCGGCTTCAACAACTGCCCGACTTTCTATATCTGTGATAAAGGAAGGGATACATATTACTATACGAGGCTTGACGAGCTGTCTGCCTGTGACCTTGAGAATGAACTCACGTATCATGCTGTGGGTAAGGTCGTCGTCAGAGATCACGCCCTCGCTTATAGGGCGCCTTACAGCGATATAATCAGGGTTCCTGCCTATCATCTCGTAGGCTTCCTTGCCTACAGCAAGAACTCTTTCTGTTCGTGTATTGAATGCTATGACAGAGGGCTCGCTCAGTACAACACCTTTACCGCCCATAGTCATGACGATATTGGAAGTACCGAGGTCGATTCCGATATCAGTGTTTGCCATTTCTATCTTCCTTTCTCACTGCCCGAAGGGAGAGCTGCTATTTGCAGTTCCTGCGAGCATATAGCGCAGACAGGTGTAACGCCTTGTGCGCTTATTGTTGTCTACCATTTTATATATATTTTCCTCGCTCCCTATGATTATGAGGAGCTTTTTTGCTCTTGTAACGGCTGTATACAGTAGATTTCTGTAGCATAGCTTGTCGAATCCGCCCATTATGGGGAGTATGACTGCTTCAAACTCGCAGCCCTGACTTTTGTGTACCGTCACAGCATAGGCAAGATCCACCTGAGACAAAAGGTCAAAGGTGTATGTAGCCTTCCTGCCGTCGAAGTCTATGACTGCAAGGGAGCTCCTGTTGTCGATACTTATTATGCGTCCGATATCTCCATTGAAGATACCTGCCCCCTGTTCGCCCTCCTTCGACCACGTTATATCGTAGTTGTTGCGTGTTTGCATCACCTTGTCGCCTTCACGGTAAGTGTATACGAAGCCCTTTTTCTCCTGCTTGTTCTTAGACGGGGGATTGAGCTCAGATTGCAGGAGCTTGTTAAGCTCCACAGTACCTGTAACTCCCTTTCTTGACGGGGTAAGTATCTGTATATCCTCTGTAGGAGAGTAGCTATAGGCTTTTGGAAGTCTTGTTTTTGCAAGGTCAACTATGAGCTTTAGTGCCTGCTGATAGTCATCGCGCTTAAAGAAGAAAAAGTCGCTGTCCTTTCTGGTGAGATCAGGGTATTCACCTGCAACTATTTTATGTGCGTTTGTGACTATGCAGCTCTGCTGAGCCTGACGAAATATCTCCTTAAGCTCTGTTACGGGAACTATACCGCTGTCGATTATATCTCCGAGGAGGTTCCCAGCGCCAACAGAGGGAAGCTGGTCGCTGTCGCCCACCATTATGAGCCGGCAGCCGAGACGTATTGCACGGAGCAGCTTCTCAAACAGTATGACGTCAACCATTGACATCTCGTCTATCACAAGCACGTCGCAGTCAAGGGGATTGTTCTCGTTATGGGCGAATGTGAGCTTGTCTCCTGAATCGTATACTACTTCAAGGAGACGGTGTATAGTCTTTGCCTCACAGCCTGTAAGGTCAGACATACGCTTTGCCGCACGTCCCGTAGGAGCTGCAAGGAGTACTTTCATACCGCGCTTCTCGAATATGGATATCATGGCGTTGAGAGTGGTGGTCTTACCTGTACCGGGACCTCCTGTCAGCACCATAAGTCCCCTTGAGACAGCGGTGGTTATAGCCTGCCGCTGTAATCTTTCGTATTTTATGTTATGCTCATCCTCTTCGATATCTATGAGAGTATCATAGTTGAAGTCCTCGGGTGAGGAGAAATCCTTTAGTATATGTATCCTGTCCGCAATGAAGCTCTCCGCATAGAAATAATCCGGGAGATATACGAATTCGATATCGTTCTTGACGAACTCGAAGAGCTCATCATCTTTAAGAGCTTCATTGTATGCACTATAGAAATCACTTTCCGATACTTCGAGGGTATCTTGTGTTTTCTTTGCAAGCACCTCGAGGGGCAGGCAGGTGTGACCAATGCCTCCGTTTGCACGGAGTATGTATTGCACTCCTGCGATTATCCGCTTGCTATCGTTGCGGGCTATGTGCATATCATGAGCAATAGTATCAGCCTTGGAAAAGTCAAGCTCTATGTAATCTCCGCAGAGAAGATATGGGTTTAGCCTTAAAAGCGTCATTGCGTCGGATCCGTACTTCCTATAGGTGTTCATGGCAAAGCGTGACTTTATCTCGTACTGGGAAAGAAATGACATAAGGTTCCTTAGACAGAAGAGCTTCTGTGCCTCTGAAGCTATCTCGTCACATTTTTTCGGAGATATGCCTTTTATCTCTGCCAGTCTGAACGGTGCGTTTTCCATTATATCGAGAGTCTTGTCACCGAATACCTCTACTATCTTTTTGGCAAGTCCGGGACCTATTCCCTTTACAGCACCGGAGGCGAGATATTTTTCGATATTAAGAACGGTCTCTGGTAGCTTTCTCTCGCAGTATACTGCGCTGAACTGAGTGCCGAAGCGGGGATGCGAGATGTAGCTGCCTTCAAGGATAAGACCCTCGCCCTCCTCAATGTCTCCAAGCTCTCCTACAACTGTGATGAGCTCTCCGCCTGCGTCAAGGTCAAGGACTATATAGCCGTTGTTTTCATTTTTGTAAAGGACGTTTTCCACCGAGCCTTCTATGTGAAGGACCTCATGCTCCACCATAATCACCTCTGCACACAAACATTCAATATAAATTATATCATAATTGCTTTGAAAATGCAAATAGTTTTTCACAGATCTTCCGATATCCTCCGGAAGAATGATCTCTGCAGCGTGATAACGGCTGCAAAACTCCCTGCAAAGTCGGAGCTGCTTTTCATCTGCGTTCATGTTCATCAGAAGAATATTGCCTATAAGTGTGCTGCCATCCTCTATCATGGCTCCGATGTAGTCGAGGCGTTGAGACAGCTCACTGTCCATTGTGTGTACAGGCACAATGACCCATAGGGGATAACTCCTGCATTTAAGCTTTGAGCAGAGAAAAAGGCATAAAAGCTCCAAACCGATAAGCAGTACAACGGCTGATACGGCGATTATCTCGGCAGTTTCCATAAAACCACTCCTTTCGCACTATTATATGCGTGCAGGGAAGAGAGTGTTACGGGAAAGGCTCAGTCAGCCTTTTTTATCATTATGCAATCCGCATATTTTACAAAGCCGAGTTTTTCAGCAGTCCGTGCAGACCCCTTGTTTGACTGCTGACATGACCATGTCGGACGTCTGGACGGAAGTAGTTTTTTTATAAGAAGTGAGGATGCTGCGTAAGCGAGTCCACGGTGCCTGTGGGCTTCGGCAGTCTCTATGCCTATATCAGCCTCATCGTTGCTTACAGCGGCGGTAAACGCCCACGACGCAGGCTCGCTGCCGTACATCAAGCATACTCCCTTCCCGTTTTGCCTGAACTTCTCAAAGTCCTGCCAGAATATTTTGGGAGAGACCCTGCCTTCAAGGAGACTGAAAAGCTGTTCGTCAATACATTTTGCTTCATATCCGCTGGGAATGACTGCTTTAGGAGGCTTATCTGACGGATAGGAGTAAAAGCTGCGTGGCAGAAACGATGCGCCACCCCATTTTTCGAATAAACTGCACAGCATTTCATCGTTACACATAAGCTTCAAGCCGTCATTTATAACAAGATCATATACCCTGCGCAGAAATGTTTCACTGGGTTCTCCGGAAAGAAATGAAAAGTTGTTTTGGTGACGTATCAGTACACAGCTCTCGCTACTGTCACTGTATATCCTTCCACTCTGAACCCCTTCCGCTACGGACAGTGGATATACCCTGCAAAGTGCATTGCTGTCTGCAACAGGAATAAAGTGGCTGAATTCGCTGAAAGTTATCTGATTCACGATATCACCTCAAATTTAATAGCCATATAATGATTATATCATATCCGTAAACAGAGCGCAACAAAAAAGCTCCCCGAAGGGAGCCAGGTGTTTATATTATCTTGTTTACATATGGAACAAGCTTTAGCAGTCTTGTTATCACATAAGATACAACAAGAGTGATGATACATATACCTATTACTGCTATTGTACCGCCGTGTTCGATGGGATTGAATTTTATTACTGCAAATATGAACTTCAGTACCGCCATGTGTATCAGGTATATACCGAAGGAACAGCGGTCAAGCTCTGCTGCGACATTATCTAGCACCGGAACAGGTTGATTTCTCGTTTTTCTCATGTATCCGAATGCTCCTATAGAGGCTGCGACATACAGAGGGAAGGAGTATAATCCAAGGAGAGATATCAGCTTTCCGCTTGTTTCCGGAGACGATACGGACGAGTTATACGCATATATCGTGAGCATTACCGTAATGCCAGTACATATCAGGAACATTATTCCGCAGGCGTTTTTCGGTAGTTTTATTATACCCACATGAAGAACGTGACCCAGGAAGAAGTAAAGCGGATATATGCTGAATACGCATATATAGAATGGCAGCTTCTTTCCACTTATAGTTTCGATGAACGGGAGGACCGAAAGGAACAGTCCGTAAATGAGGAGTAGGTATCTCAGTTCAGTGGGTTTTGCATTGCTGCTTATGAGCTTATACAGTGGCAGAAGCAGGTATATACCTATCAGCAGGTAGATATACCATATATGTATCCAGCCTGTACCCAGAAAGATATCGCTGAATATGTCCTTGCATATTGCTCCGCCCGAGATATGATTTATGAGTATACCGTCAAACAGTGAAAAGAGCACCGAAAATACAATGAGGGCAATGGCCATGCGGAATATGTATTTGCAGAACAGTTTTTTCGGCGTGAGAAGACGCCTGCTGTCAAGGAGTAGTGCGCCGGAAGCCATTACGAAGCAAGGCACAGCCCACATCATAGCGTTCCTTACAGCCATCATGCTGCCCTGAACAGAAGGATCTGCGGACAGGCTTTTTACTGCAAGAAATGTATGAAGCACAGTAACGGCTATGCAGGCAAGGGCTTTAAGACGGCTGAGGTAAAGTATCCTGTTTTTCATGATCAGTTAAAAAGGAAATTGTCTCCGCAGCCAGTAGGAGCTTCTGTGGGAGCTTCTGTAGGAGCTTCTGTGGGCGCAGGTGCCTGCGTGGGGGGCTCTGTATAGACAGGAGCCTGAGTTGTTGTTGGCTCTACATAGGTTGAAGCAGGCTGAGTATATACAGGCTCATCGTATACGGGTTGAGTGTATTCCGGCTCCTCCTCTGATGTAGTGGTTTCCTCTTCAATCTTTGTTGAAGTTTCTGTAACAGCCTCAGTGGACTTTATCATGTTTTCAGCGTCCTTGGTGGAGTACTTTTTGCCTGAGACCCTTGACTGGTAATCAATGTATGCAATATCTCCGTCAAGGTGGATCTCAGCGAGATCAGCGTCTGTGAACGGGAACTGGTGTAGTTCTGCAGTCTTGCTGTCGCTGAAGGTGAGCTTTATTGTATACTCTTCATTTGCGAGAGCGCCGTTGTTTCCGAGAGCGTGGTCTGAAATGCTTGAGGGAGTGTAGTACAGGTTACGGCTCTCGTTTACAGCGAAGCTGTCGTCCTTTTTGAGCATATTAGCCGGATACTTGTCGTCAGCTCCTGATTTTACTGTGACGCCGATGATCTCCTTTTGGGTCTTGTTTGAAAGAAGTACTGCGAACTGATTTTCTGCATCATTCTTTTCACCTATTAGCTTGTATTTTTCTTCATTTGTCGTAGTAGCCTCTGTAGTTGCTGTAGGTGAGATATCAGCAGAGGGGGTTACATTTCCGCAGCCCGTAAGAGCAAGGGCTGCAAATAATGTGATGGTTGCCATTAATTTTTTCATTTTTTATCCTCCTTGATCAGTCGATAACGTCATCCTTGGTATATTTCCAGGTTCCAGACTGACCGTATGTTATCATATAACCGTTTCTTTTAGTTTCGTTGGCAAAGTCAGGGTCACAGACGTAAGTAGATCCATTTATATTGACCTCTGTCCATGCGTGGGGACCGTAGCCTCCCTGTAAGAGCGGCACTCTGCCTGAGATAAGATGTGCGTCGTAGCCAAGAAGTCTCGCCATTTCGCAGAACATCGCAGCCATGACATAGCAGTTGCCCTTGCCGTTTTTGAAACCAAAGTCGGCATAGAATTCAAGTGAATGATTTGCATCCTGCGGCATATCCGGCTTCTGACCATAGTATGTGATGCCTGCTGCGGCATTGAAGGCAGCCTGCATATCCCAACCTATAGTGTCAAGATGAGCTTTAGCTAGCGGATAGTCGTACTTTTCCGCAGGGGATACAGTTATTGTTACATCCCATTTTGTTGAGCTTGCATAGTAGTCCTTCTTGTCTATCACAGCTTCAAGGAGCAGAGCCGGGGCAAAGCCTACTGGAGCGCTTGCCTTGAACTCGCTTGCTGTGATGTTAAGCTTTCCGTCCGAATACTTTACAGAATCAAACTTTATATCCGGAAGGAACTCGTAGGTAGGAGCAGGCTCAGAGACCTTTTGCATGTAGTCCATATTTGCATAGCCAGATATATCGTTGTATGTAACGTGAGCCCACTGACCGTCGCCGGCGGTAACGGTAATAGTTGAATCCGGCGGTATTCTGCCTATGGATTCGGAGCTTGCCGAGTGCTCTTTTCTTATATTAAGGTAAGAGGTTACGTTTTTGGTAGTATATATACCAGCATAGCTGCTGCTGCAGCCGCAACTCTCTGTGGTGGTCACTCTTTTTTTCTGGTAATTTGCAGGATTGAGGTATACAGGCTTGAGCAGTAGTACTGATTTCTCAAAAAAGGCATCATTGTATGTCTCAAGCTGGCTGTTTATCACGCTGTCTTCAAAATATGGCGATAGAGCTGTTTTCAGCGCGCTACATGAGGTCACTGCGACTCCGTTTCCTTCGGTGTTCGCGTTCTTTATATCTGACTTGTAGCCAGAGGTATACCTTTTGGTCACAGCTGTGAATTTGATAGTTCTTTCCGAGGAAAGGATCGTTTTGCGGAGCTGTACCACATCGTATACATCAGTTTTGCCGTCGCCGTTGATATCAGCAGCCTCCGACTGAGCCTTGGTGAGCTCTTTTGTTCCGAGAATATATCCCTGTAAAAGGGAAAGATCATCGGCAGTTGCCACGCCATCGCCATCCAGGTCGCCTGTAACAGCTGCATTTACAGATATCGGGAAAATACTGCCTGTGGAAATTATGGCAGCAAGGAAAAGGCTCAGGAGCTTATGATGTTTCATAAAAAGACTTCCTTTCATTTTTTAATCGTTCAATATTAATATACGAATCAGTAAAGGAAAATGTGACATAAAACATGAAAAAGATTTAATTCCTGACGCGTAAGCCGTTAGTCGGCTGTCTTACGCGGTTTGTATCAAAGCTTTGCTGAGTTTTCAGAAGCCGTCCGCAGCTTGCTGAGGAGTAAATGTCAATTCTGTATCTCCAACGGCTGTATATATGCCGTCGATGTCTTCAAAGACGGAGGAGTCACCGAGGAATACAGGTGCGAAGCCTCCAACAGGCAGGGGATAGCTGCCGTCTGTGAGAAAGAAAATATATTTTCTACCCTTAAGCTGTTCGCCGCGGCAGTCTCCGGATATTCGGACAGAGTATTCTCCGGCGTCCTGTAAATATTCTTTGCAGTATAAAGAAATATAATCCTCGGCTGGCAGATAGCCGCCGCTGAAAAACACGGTTATCCTGTCTTTTTCTCCAAGACTGCCCTTGTATACCCTTTCTACGGTAAGATTTTCTGCGGTGTATGCATATCCGCCTATAGAAGTATACACTATTTCATCAAGATTTGCAAGTACTACAGCGCAGGAATTTTTATACATCATGGATAAGGACATGCTTTGGGAGGATTTTGAGTGGTTGGGGACGACCTCATCTTTTCTACCGAGGGCAGGAGAACCAGCATAATCGCTCAGAGGCTCAGAAAGTTCCTCCTCGCTTATTATTCTTTCGCGCAATGCTATGACATTCTCCGGAGAGACCGTCATATCACGTACTGCCGATGTTTCCGGAGCGGTATCCTCAGCTTCTGTGGTGACGACAGCAGAAGAAGCTTCCTGCTCTTTAATGGCTTTTGTTAATTCCGGATTGGAAGTCGGTTCCTCCGAAGTCTTTTGTGTAGTTCCCACACCTTTTAAAGCATTTGTGACGGTCTGCGTCGTTACCGTTGTATTTGCCGCCTTCGCAGCAGTATTTTTTACTGTTGTCACCTCCGCACCAGCTGATACGGCAAATGCGGTAGTGGTTGCTGGTACAGCTGTGGTAGCAGTTCCGGTAACGGATATCTCATTATCGTTGGTGATGAAGCTGTGCCGATTTTGGGGCATTATCAAAGCAGTACTCACAATAGCAGCAATAATTGCGGCAGTTGCGGTAAATTTTACGGCAGTCGGGAATATTTGTCTTTTATACTGAAAGAACTCTTTTTTTCTGAATATTTCGGTGAATTCTTCCTTCCTGTCAGGTTCTTCAAAGCCGAAAGCATCAGCAAGAGCTTTTTTCTCTCTTTCTGTCATATAAGCTCCTCCCTTCCCATATAATCATGCAGCGTTCCGAGGATACGGTTTATCCTGCGGTTCAGTGCAAAACGCGATATGTTATACAGCTTTGCGATAACATTCACAGGCACTTCGTTTACATATCTCAGAAGTATTATCTCCCTGTCCTCCTCGGAAAGTTTCTCGAGTGCCTGTTTCAGGTCGAAGTTCGAGAGCACGTCGTCCTCGACGCTTTCGGAGGACATTTCCGTATCTGGGAGTTCTTCCGTCCTTTTTTTTCTGAACTCGTCAGTGCAGAGATTGCCGGCGATAGTGTAAAGAAGCTGCAGCGTCTTGTCAACGCTGCTGTAGTGTGGGTGTTCGAGGTAACGGAGAAAGGTCTCCTGGGTCAGATCCTCGGCAGTTTCTTTGTGTCTCACGCGCAGAAAGCAGTAACGATATATCTTTTCATACTGCTCATCTATATCAAATGACACAGGACCGCCTCCCTCCGAGTCTTATAAAGCATATTATAACACATTATTATCAATAAAGCAACTGTAAAGCGGAGATATAGCAATTTTTACAGGTCAGTCAGCAAAAAACAGCTAAAAATATGTTAATAAACAGGAAAACCGTATCACTTGGATACGGTACCTGAGTTTTCCCCTTACAAAGAGAAATCGTTTGTGCCGTTTATGTGCAGATACGGCTTTACACATAAAATATAACAAACGATGCTTAAAAAAGTCTTAAAATCAGCTTAATGAATTCAGCACTCCAATAAATAAGGGGACGTAAGTTTCTGTATCATAGATGCAGTAAACGAAGGGACGGTCAAACACTATCGTTTTTTTGGGTTTAATCGGCATCGCCTTATCCTGTATTGCAACGAGTGTCGCAGCGGCAGCCTTGGTGCCGTTTTCGTCGAGTTCAATAAAGGTCTTGTGGATAACATAGCCTATTTGCAGAGGGTTTAAATACGCGATAGCTGACATATTTGAGAAGTCCGCCTCATCACTGAAGGCGGTAGGCATACCCATATTCGCGAGTTCTTCGCTGAGTTCGTTTTCATATTCGTAGCTGAACTTAGGCAGCACAGCAGTTGCCTGTGAATAATTCTTTCCGAACCTGTTTGAAAGGAGATCCCTTAGCTTTTCGGCGGTAAGGCTCTCGATATAGCTGTCCATAGAAGTGTTATCATCGGGGAGAAGAGCAGCAAAGGCATATCTCAGACCGGTGTAATCTTTTATTATTCCCTTGGTGTTATCGTCACTTATATAGTCCTCAGAGCTGCTGAGCATTTCTGCTTCCTGTACAGTGCCGTCTGCCGCTGTGAATTTTCCGTCTGTAATCATGTATTTCTCATAAGGTTCAGCCCATTCAGCCTGAAATGTCACAGCGTTCACGAGGTACATGACGTCATTCGGATCAATCATATTTAGTATAGTTGGTATCATCTCATTTGTCTTGCAGTTTACCCAGTTGTTCACGTCGGCTAGAGTTGTATCGTCAAAGGGAGTTATATAGCACTCTGAATCGTAATAGTCAACACAGTTCTGTATAAATCCGGGGAGCACCTGTATACGATTCCTATTGTTTCTTATCCATATAGAGTTAGCGGTATTTATAGACCACTTCGGTTCGTCACTTTCGTTAACGGTCATTTCGCGCTGTCCGCGAAAATAGCGGTTGAGACTGTCAATAGGCATACCACCGCCGATGACATTTTCCATTTCGTCAAGGGTACTGCCAGCCGCACCGTTTGCAGTCATGCCGAGAGCCTGTGCTATGGAATAAGGGGAGATAAGATTGTTTTCTCCCTTGTTTTCACTATAGGTCTTCTGTAGAAGTCCGACCGTGAAGTCGAGCTGACTATCGATGAATTCTTTATAATTTTGGTAACCCTCATTCATGATTATGCCTGATGTACCAGGAGATTTTTCTATGCCTGCGCAGAGATTCTGTGCCTGCGGTGCATAACTTGGTTCAGGAGCATTTTTTATACATTGAACAAGTAGCTTTCTCATAGCTACAAGGTCGAATACGTCGTTTTTTCCATCCTTGTTGGCGTCTGCACCGGGGCCGGGTTCGCCGTAAGCAGGGAACAGATCTTTGTCGCCTCTCAGCCAGCGCTGGAACAATACGATATCCGAAAGGTTGAAAACATAGTCCACGTTAACGTCGCCTGTCACAATATTGTCGGAATTGATAGGTGAAGTGGCATTTGTGGTAACAATTCCCGAGACGGTCGGGGCTGTGATGCACAATGCAGCAACTGCTGCGATGATCCTTCTGAAATCCATGATAATACCTCCTATTCTGTTCTTGAATATATTTGTCGCGTCTGTGCGTATAATACACTTTTCTGATTATATAACGCTTCAGACGGGTGAGATGTGCGGCTGTGATTGTAAATATTTTGTAAATAAGCCTGCTTTTCCTGAGAGTTTGTGGGTTAGCAGTTCGGGGAAATTACGCATCTGCGGCCTTTCTGCCAGGCTGACAAAATTTCAGTGTTCCTCAAAAATAATAAAAAAATAGGTATTGACAAACAGGAAAATAGGTGCTATACTGTATATATACGAATAAGTACGGATAAGTACAGTATGTGCAGTTGACAAAGAGGCGCTTCATGAAGATAATTATAAAAAACAGATCAGATGTCCCAATCTATGAACAGATTGAGGAACAGATTAAGGCTCAGATTCTCGAAGGGAAAACCGAGGAAAACGAACAGCTGCCGTCAATCAGGCAACTTGCTCGGGACCTGAAAATAAGTGCGATCACCACAACAAGAGTTTATAACGACCTTGCCGATGAAGGATTCATCGTTTCAGTTACGGGCAAAGGTTTTTTCGTTGCGCCGCGCAATAACGAGCTCCTTCGGGAGCGTATGCTCTGTGAAATGGAAGAAGCTATGGAAAAGGTCGTGGCAAACGGAAGGAATGCCGGACTTTCCGACAAAGAGATAGTTGAAGCTCTGAAAAGATTTATGGAGGAATGATTATGGAGAATATTCTAGAAATCAAAGGACTTAACAAGACTTACGAGGGCTTTTCGCTTAGAGATGTGAGCTTTTCGCTGCCTAGGGGGTATATCATGGGATTTGTCGGTGAAAACGGCTCCGGAAAGACCACGACTATCCGTTCCATACTTGATATGGCTAAGTTTGACAGCGGCAAGATAAGTGTTTTCGGCCTTGACAGCATCAAGGATACTATTGCTATAAAGGAAAAGCTAGGTGTGGTTTTCGACAGCCTTTATATCGCAGATAATCTCAATGTAAAGCAGATAGAGCAGCAGTTCAAACCATTTTACAAGGAATGGGACAGCGATGAGTATGCCGCAAGGATAAAGAAGTTTGGACTTCCGACAGATAAAGCTGTAGGCGATTTCTCAAAGGGCATGAAAATGAAGCTGATGATAGCGGTTGCGCTTTCTCACAACGCTGAGTTCATGATACTTGACGAGCCTACAAGCGGTCTCGATCCTGTCGCTCGTGATGAACTTCTTGATATACTGGCTGAGTATATAGAAGATGAAAAAAGAAGCGTATTGTTTTCAACCCATATAACTTCCGATGTGGAGCGTATCGCTGACTATGTGACTATACTTCATAACGGAAAGGTATGGTTCACTGGTACAAAAGATGAGCTTACCGAGAACTATGTTGTGGTCAAGGGAGCAGAGAATGATATACCCTCCGGCGCAATGGAAAAGTTCATAGGCTTCCATGCATACCGCAACGGCTTCGACGCGATGATGAAAATAGAGGATACAGGTATACTCTCCGACGAGCTTGAAACTGAAAAGGCAAGTATAGACGAGATACTGGTATATATTGCAAAGGAGGATCGCCGTGAAAGAGATAATGAAGCTGATAAGGTTTGATTTTATTACCTCGGTCAATTCTGCGCTGCCTTTTTTCGGTGGGATGCTTTTAATATGCCTTATAATTACTGCTTTCGGGGTGTTCAATCCCATATTCGGTGTGTTTCTTTTCATTTCCAGTGCTGCATTCTTTGCACCTGCACAGAATACTGCAAATAATCCGAATTTCAGAAGAGTACGCGGAATACTTCCTGTGAGCAGAGCTTCCTTCGTAAGAGCTGAGTTTACGGAGACTATCATTGCTCTTCTTGTAAGCGAGCTTATTACACTTATCCTTATGGGGATAAGCAGATTATCAAAGCTTTATGAGATATTCCCGCCAAAGGTTGAAATATTTTGCAAGGAAATACACACTTGTGAAGGAATTAATGTCTTTGATGAAAAAATTGTTAAATTTGTTCATCTCGTTATTTTTGTATGTGCTTTGCTGATCGTACAGGTCACGTTCATTAACATGAGGTCGGCTATAGAAAAGCATGAACATGATATAAGAAACATACTGTTGGTCTTTGCAGTCGCGATAATCGCGTTTATAGTAAGTGTTGAGCTTGTTTTGAGAAAAGTGATACCCCCGTATGATGAATGGCTGTTTCCTTCTTCGGCAGCAGGTACATGGGTGTGGGGAATTGCACTCAATGTAGCTGCTGTGGCTTTGAGCATATTATTCTGCCGTATCACAGTGAAAAAGACGGCTGACTACGAAATATAGGAGAGGTTTCTATGAAAAGGATAATAGATCTTATGCGGATAGATCTCATGGGATTTAAGGGTAAAAAGGATTCTGACTTTAAGTTCGGTCTTTTCTTTACGATAGTGTTTGGTATAGCTCTTGTCTTTGCAGGTTCTTTCGTTTCACTTGCCGTTCTTATTATTGCAATCGTTATGTGTTCAGGGGTGCTCAGCAACGAGGAGAAAAAAGACTACAGAAAGTCCTTCGGAGTAGTTCCAACGGATAGAAAAAGTGTAGTCATAGCAAGATTTGCACTGCTTACACTTATAACTACGATAGCCGGAATTATAGCCTTTATTATCATGACAATCACAAATAAAATGGGACTATATGACACTGTGTGGACGGACGACGCTTATGCGGATACGAACAAGTTCCTTGATGCTGCTCTTACACCTTTTGTTGATAAATCTGTGTCAAGAATAGTTTTCGGGATAATATTTATGCTTTCGCTTATGATAATGTCATCAAAGCTGAGAAAATACTACAAAAAAGGCTATAAACAAAAAAAGAACGCAGTATTGAAGGGCGTCCTTAAGGTGGTAGGAGGATATTTCGGCTTTGGATTCTTAATGGCAGTCATAGTGTTTACACCGGTGAAGAAAGTAGTGTTCCCGGTGATAGCTATGTTCTTAACTGTTATAAAGTCGCTTGCAATACCTTTTAACGGTATGCTGGCAATGATGCTGTTCATCACAATAGGCTTCGGATTTGTGGTGTATCGGGCGGTTTGTGCTGTTGTGGATTACGAAAAGAGAGAGCTGTAAGGGAGGGATATCGTGAAGCTTATAAATAAATTGATAAGCAGGGCTGCAGCTTTAGTTCTTGCGGTAGGTATCGCGGTTTCAAGCACTGCCTTTGCAGCGGAAAAAGACGAAGAATTCACTTTCCCGTCAGGCCTTTCCTTTAACTCCTTTGAAAAAATGGTTGGGTTACTAACGAATACATACGGTGCAGAAATTAATAGTAAGCTGCCGCCTACATCTGTCGTAGTTTTTCACGGCGATGAGATACTGTATACCAATTATGAGGGATACATCAATATGAAAGAGGACATTCTTAACGACGAAAATGCAGTTTTCGAGTGGGGAAGCATATCCAAGACGATGATATGGGTTAGCATAATGCAACTGTGGGAGCAGGGGAAAATTGATCTTGATGCTGATATACGCACTTATCTTCCCGATAACTTCATGAAGAACCTGAAATACGATGATCCTATCACGGTCACCGATCTTATGAATCATCAGGGGGGCTGGTGCGAAAGTACATATCGGTTATTTGTCAGGGATGCGGCTGATATAGGTTCGCTTGAAGATGAACTACGTAAGATTGAGCCTGCACAGACCTTCCGCCCGGGGGAAGTCTCGTCCTATTCAAACTGGGGAGCGGCACTTGCGGGATTTATAGTTCAGCGGGTAAGCAACATGGATTTTACGGACTATGTTCACAGAAATATCCTTGAGCCTCTCGGAATGGAGCATACTGCTGTCTCAGCTGACCACAGTGATAATATGTGGGTGAAGGAGCAGCGTGAAAAGCTGAGATCATACGAAATGCCTATGATGCTGCCAATCTGGGAGGAAACAGGAGCCGAGCTGTTTTATTGTCCGATATATCCGGCTGGAAGCGCTGTGGGAACAATCGGCGACCTTGCAAGATATGCACAGGCTTTTGTTGATGACGGTCATCCGCTTTTTGAAAAGGCTGAAACACAGGAGAAGCTGTTCTCAGGCTCGTCCTTCTACGGGGAGTCAGATATACCGTGCTGCAGCTACGGTTTCTGGTCAAGTGAGTATGCGGTGCAGACATATGGGCATGACGGTGGTACAAATTCCGGAGTTGCAAATATGCTGTTTGACCGTGATTCAAAGGTCGGACTAGTGCAGCTGACTACGAATTCTAACTATACTTATAATCCGATGTTAAGCATGTTGCCAGAGTATGTTTTCGGAGATTATACAGGGAAGAATCTTCCAGTGGAAAAGGCAAAACCTGTCGGGTTCAGAGGCGAATATATTGCGTCACGATCGACTATTAAAGGAATAGGCAGTTTTTTTAGTTTCCTCGGTGCTGTTAATACGGACAAATTAGAAGGATACACAGATATCGGGAATGATGTTTACAAGTATACGTATACAGATGATTATGCTGATAAAGTGCATATCCTCGGAAGAAGCAGATATTCCGACGGAACCGAGGGAATAAGAGCAGGTGCGGTAGAGTATATGCCTGTAAAGATGTACGTACCGAAGATATCATTGCTGGCTGCATTTTACCTTTCAGGCATTTCCGCCATATTTGTTCTTCTTGCAAAGCGCAAGCTCAAAAAGGCAAAACTTATCAGCCAGTATAAGGGGGATTTCATATTTACGTGGGCTCAGCTTGCAAAGGCGGCTTCACTGCTTGCGATAGTTGTTATATTGGTCGCTGCAATGTCAGCTACGGGACTTCCAAAGTATTTAGGAGCCTGTGCCGGTATAACACAGATGATAAGCTTTGTACTGTGCGGGGCAGCTGCCATTGCAGGGATAGCTTTCATTCTGAAAAGAAAGACCTCAAAATCCAGAAAAATATGTTATATATTCAGTATAGCTGGTAATATCACAACAGCTGCTACAATAGCTGTATTTGAGATGTACAGATTCTGGGGCTGCTGAAATATACATGATGCCGCAGTTTGTCTGCGGCATTTTTCTGTGCGCTCGGCAGCGCACGTATCTAAAGGGTGAAAGTCCCGAATCCGCCCGACAGTGGGAAGGATACA
>NZ_JAGCFH010000260.1 GCF_017650195.1 Ruminococcus sp.
ACAACAACGACGGAGACCACAACAACTACAACTACCGAGACTACAACTGAGACTACAACAACAGAACCTGAAACAACAACTGAGACTACAACTGAGACTACAACAACAGAACCTGAAACAACAACTGAGACTACTACGGTGACTACAACGCTTCCTGAAATCACCTCAACTGAAACATTAACCACTGTCAGCAGCACTGAGACAATTCCGGTTGCTGAGACAACAACTGTTCAGCCTTCACAGGAGGCTTCAAATGTAAGTACAACAACAACTACTATCGCAAAGCGTATGAACACGTATCTTCTTGATGTGATGACAACGACCTCATCAAGTAGTACATATCCTCCGGCTGTTCAGGGAAAACCTGTTTTCCACCTCAGCCACACAGAGGTTTGTCTTGACGATGCACGTACAAAGACTCAGACTGCGGAGATATATGTTGACGGTGCAAACCAGCTCTATTGCAATAGTCTTATCTATCTTTACTTCGATGACCGTATGAAGGTAGGCGAAGCAGTAGGCGAGAGTGCTATCTCAAAGTTGACAAGCAGCCATTCGGCAGGAGATACAGGTGATTTTATAGTTCTGGTTACTGCCGGACGTACAAATTCTGGTAAAGACGGTCTTATGTGGACTGTTGATTTCACACTTCCCAGCGACTGTAAGGTAGGAGATATCTACACATTTGAGATAGGTCCTACAAAGTACGGAGAAAAGCCGCTTTTCACTAACATTGAGAACAATGATGCGGGAAAGGCCATGACAGAATATATCTTTACAAAGGGAGTAAGCATAGGAAGTATCAGAGTAGTTGAAAATCCTCCTTATGCTCTCGGAGATGTAAACAACGACAAGTTTATAGATTCTGTTGACGCTTCAATGGTACTTGCGGAGTATGCAAAGCGCTCAACAGGTATGAGTGACGATAATGAGGACGAAAGTACCATGACTGAGCCATTCAAGCCAGAGCAGGAAATAGCAGGAGATGTTAATTGCGACGGAATAATCGACGCGGTAGATGCTTCGCTCATACTTGCTTATTATGCTTATGTATCAGGTACAAAGGAACCAATGACGCTTACGCAGTTCATTAAAAGCAAAGGTTAAAAATATCTCCCACAAGGGCTAAGTTGACCTTGTGGGAGATTGTTTTGTAGCAGCAGGTGCAGTGTATGGAAGCAGCGCCTGCTTTTTTTATTGCGGCAGCGACTTTGCGTAGAGTGCTGCCTGTTGAAAATAGTTCGTCGATCGGAAGTGCGTTTCTGTCTCTGTGATCATTCTGAGTGTGAGCAGGGTGTATTTTTACAACGGGGTTTAAATTCGTGGAGATACCGGGTATTATACGCCTGAGCTTACAATCTATTATAGCTGAATGGTTGATTCTGCGTATGCGGATGTTACTGTGGCCATTGGCGCAGGGACTATGGTATCTATAGCGTTGTTCGTTTCATTTTCCTTCATTTCTCTGAATATCTAATATTTTTCACCTTTGGTTTGAATACGTCGCTTCTCAGTACATAATTATAAAACAGGCGTAAAGAAGATAAGTGATCAATTCTTTACGCCTGTTATGCTTTTGTTTTTAGCTTAAAAGTACATATATAGCTGACATTTTATCATGCCGTTGTAGAGCTTGCGGCGCTTATGAGCCTCTGTTCCGAAGAACTTCTCAAACTCCTCATGAGGAGAGATGATATAGCTCTGTCTGCTGCCTCCTTTTCCAAGAACCTTGCCCATTTTACGGTATATATCTTCAGCTTCCCGTAGCTCGAGAAGTCTTTCACCGTAGGGGGGATTGCAGATAACGATCGAATCTTCCGGCTGAACGAACTGAGTTATATCAGCCTGTTCTATTTTCATTCTTGACTTTATACCTGCCTTATGAGCGTTGTCAAGGGTCAGAGCAACAGCTGCATCGTCAATATCAGCACCTATACCACGGAATTCTGCAGTCTTGTCAACGTTGTCGATAGCTCTTTTGCGCTCCTCTTGCCATACACGGCTGTCAAAGGTGCTCCACTTTTCAGCAGCGAAACGTCTGTTTATCCCAGGAGCGATGCGGAGAGCTTTCAGAGCGGCTTCGATAAGGAGAGTACCGCTTCCGCAGAATGGGTCACAGACTACAGAATCGGAGCGCACCCTTGCAAGGTCAACGATGCCTGCCGCCAGAGTTTCCTTTATGGGAGCGGCGTTTGAATTACGCCTGTATCCGCGCTTGTGGAGTCCCACACCGCTTGTGTCGAGATAGAGCGAAACAACGTCTTTCAGTATACTGAACTTTATCTGCACTGTTGGACCCGTCTCCTCAAACCAATTTATGCCGTATTTGGAGCTAAGGCGTTCTACCGCAGCCTTTTTTACTATGGACTGACAGTCGGGAACGCTGTGCAGAGCAGAGTTCAGTGAATATCCCTTGACAGGGAATGCGTCCTTCGGGCCGATATAGCGTTCCAGTTCTGCAGCTCTTACGCCCTGAAACAGCTCCTCGAAGGTCGTCGCTTTGAACTCAATGAGCTCTATGAATACTCTTTCTGCCGTAGAAAGGCAGATATTAGCACGGGCGAGGATATTTCCGTCGCCCGTGAAGCTTATTTTTCCGTCGCTGACCCTGAGGTCAGTTCCGCCTATTTTCTGAATCTCATATTTTAACACGCTTTCCAGGCCAAAGTGGCATGGACAGCATAATCTGATGTTATTGCTCAAAATATCACCTTTTATCAATATTCAGCAAATCCGCTTGCTGCACCGCCTGCGTCACCGCCTGCAGCTGCTGCGCCTCCTGCGTCACCGCCTGCAGCTGCTGCGCCTCCTGCATCGCCGCCTGCTGCAGCCCCGCCTGAAGCATCGCCGCCTGCTGCTGCGCCTCCTGCGTCGCCGCCTGTCGCAGCTCCGCCTGAAGCGTTGCCTCCTGCTGATCCGCCTGAGGTACCGTCAGCTGCACTTGTTGTTGTCTGTGTGGTAGCCTGTGAAGCATGGCCTCCATTGCAGTACGGAGGAGAGTAATTATCCGTTACCTGTGATTTCCAGTAACCGATAATGCTGCTCTTCGGGCAGTAGGAGCCTGCTATCTTGCCGGTGCTAGAACACATCGGAGCCTCGATAACGGAGCTTACCTTCTCGAAGTCGTAAGCGGTATCGCCATAGTTCTCGATAATGTAATTGCCTATGACGCTGCGCCATGTCTTTGCCGAGATTACCATGTTTGGCAGTTCAAGGTAGGGACTGATATATTCAAAGCCAACGGTTATTCCGCTTGCAAAGTCAGGTGTAAGACCTACGAAACACTCGTCAGCGAAGTCCTGAGTAGTACCGGTCTTTCCTACAACGACCTTGTTGGGAAGAACAGCTTCGGGAGCCGTACCGCCTACGCCTACAACGTTTTTCATAAGACGGTTCATAACGTAGGCTGTCTCGTCAGAGACAGCGCGTCTCGGATTGCCGTCATTCTGATAGATCACCTGTTGATTGCTGTCCTCTATCTTTGTTATGAAGTGAGCGTCGTACTGCATACCCTGATTTCCGTAGGGTAGATATGCGTTTACGAGGTTTTCAAGAGTTGTACCGTGTGTTAAAGCGCCGAGTACGAGAGGAGATTCAAGTCCTCTTTCAACCTTGTCCATTCTGAGACCGAGCTTTTCTGTAGTGAAGTCATATACTTCCTCCGGTCCCAGCTGATGAACAAGCTGAGCCGAGATAGTATTTTTTGACTGACGAAGACCGTCCCAGAGCTGAACGTATCCGCCGCCACCCTGTAAACCGCCGTAGTTCTTAGGCCACCATTCACCGTCGACTATCATTACTCCGGAATCCTTTATGGCAGAGCCCCAGTGGAACTTGCCGGATTCGATGGCGTAGCCGTAACCGGCGATAGGCTTGATAGTAGAACCTACCTGACGTCCGTTGTCCTTTTTGCAGGCGTAGTTCGTAACAAGAGAGCCTTTTTTCTCACCGGTATTTCCAACTGCACAGAGGACCTCGCCCTGATAGTTTATAGCGACGAAGGCAACATGGGCAGAATATTCCTCAGGAACTCCGTCAGGATTGCCGAAGGGCTTGAGGTCGACGGTCTTGTTGTACTGATAGGGATATAAGAACTCACCTAGTACGTTGTCAACATTGCTGAGCCTGTCCTCAACGTAGGTCTGCATTTTCTTGTCATACTTGGTATATATCTTATAGCCGCCCTTGTATATCTTTTCGAGAGCGGTATCTTCGTCAAGATCATATGTCTCTGCGAACCAATCTCTTGCCTCAAGGAGGATATTGTCCAGTACCCAGCTGTAGGCTTCTTCCTTGTTCTTAAGGTCTTCAAGCTCTGATTCAGGATGGAGAGCCTTATACTCGTCTGAGTCGGTGAAGATAAGAGGAGCGACCATATACTCCTGATACTCGTCGTAGCTGATAGATCCGTTATCGTACATCTGGTAAAGAACGTATTCCTGACGGGGTTTGTTGTTAGCTTTGCCGTCTACAACTATAGGAGACGTAAGGTCGTTGTCGTCCTGACGATACTCAACCTGTGGACCGTATTCCTCAGGGCTCTTTGGTATAGCCGCAAGTACAGCTGCCTCGGGTATGGATAACTCGTCAACGCTTTTTCCAAAATATTCCAGAGAAGCTGTTTGTATTCCGTTTATAGGACCGCCGAAGCCGATATAGTTAAGGTATTCCTCAAGTATCTCGTCCTTGGAGTAGGACTTTTCTAGTTGCATAGCCGAGAATATTTCACGTATCTTACGCTGCGGAGAGTGCTCGTCGTCGCCTGATAGATTTTTTACCAACTGCTGCGTGATGGTGGAACCACCCTGCTCGGTGTCGTAGAAGTGGAGGAACATATTGAGGAAGGCGGAGAAGGTACGCTTATAGTCAACGCCCTCATGAACGTAGAAACGCTCGTCTTCGGTATATACGAAAGCGTCCCTAACGTGTTGCGGTATCCTGTCGATAGAGACAGGTATACGCTGCATACCTACTGTGAATTCTCGCACCATTTCCAGTTGATCGTTTCCGTTTTCGTCCTTTACCTCTGCGTAGATATAGGTGTTGCTTCCAGATTCAAGATCCTGAAGAGTTACTGTAGTGGAGTCGTCCATGAATTTGAGTACATAGACGGTAAGGGCAGTACTTACGATAGTACCTGTTATTATGATAACCAGGGTAAGGGAAAGCAGAGTGGCTGTTATTACTGATATCAGCTTCTTGAATACCCTGAGTATCTTGCTGCGTTTTTTCTTTTTCTTCTTTTTCTGTGGTAGATTATACACTTCTTGATCCGCCGCTTCAAGGTGGCGGGAAGTGGGAAAATTCTTATCGTTCATTGTTGTCAGAATAGCCGCTGTGAACGGCAAAGCTCCTTTCAAAAATTATATATGTCTGTATATAAATATACATTATACATTATATCACGTATCACGTCAAATGTTAAGACTTTTCTGAAAAAATCGGCAATTTGTATAATATAGAAAAAAGGGGCGATACTAAATAAGGATATTTCGGCAAGGGAGTGATAAAATGACATACAGGAGCGCAAAAAGGATATATTTTACGCTTGTAACTGCGGCTGTTATAGCAGTATTTCTCGTAGTCTGCACCCTCGGTCAGGAGGTGCACAGGAAGCGGGTTGAGACCCGGCTCGCAGCGGCTGCGGTCCACGAGGGAAGGCAGGGCTTCATCGTTCGCGAGAGCGGGGGAAGGGCTGCGGTTTTTAGAAATGGCGAGGAAAAGCCATATCTTCTCATAGACGTGGAGCTGTCCTTGTTGTCGGACTACGACCGGGAGGCGCTTTCCGAGGGAATATATATATCCAGCGAGAAAGAATTGAGGCAGTTCATCGAGGATATCTCATCGTGAGTTCTGAGGAGGTCTGCGGTGCTTTTTCTTCTTCCTAACAGAGAAGCCGAAGTCGCCCAGTTTCCTTCCGAGGGCGAAGTACTCGCCGTGGGCGAAAACCATTAGACCGCACTGCTGGAGGTTGAGCTTCCCCTTACTGTCGATGAATCTTTCGTCGGCGTCTATGCCAACTATTTCCGCAAGGAACATGGTGTGAGAGCCGAGGAGCTTTTCCTCAGTGACTCTACATTCAAGGCTCAGGGGACATTCCTCGATAAGGGGGGGAGCAACCTTCTGTGCAGGAGCGGTATGTAGACCGCAGAGTGCGAATTTATCCGTATCCTTTCCGCTTTTGACGCCGCAGAGGTCGGTCTCACGGCACATAGCGGAGGTAGTGAGGTTTATAACGAATTCTCCCGAGCTTTTGATTATATCGTGTGAATACCTTTCGGGGCGCACTGATATATAGGTCATAGGCGGTCTTGTACATACTATTCCTGTCCAGCCTATGGTGAGCACGTTAGGTTTTTCGTCAGTTCCGCAGGTAACGAGAGCTGCGGGAACGGGAGCGAGCAGAGTGCTGCCCTTCCAGAATTGCTTAGCCATTGTTTCTCCTTTTGGGTATATTCTTGTTTACACTGAAGCTCTTTTCAGCCTCACCGTGCTTTCTTTCATTAAGGAAATGCCTGTATTTCCTGAAGCTGTACTTGCCTTTTTCCTTCGTTGCGCTGCCATATTCTATAGCGTCGGCAGGGCAGTTTCCCACGCACGCCATACAGTGTGAACAACTGTTACCCCATACGGGCTTTTTGTCCCTGATAGATATATTGTTCAGGGGACAGAGCTTTTCGCACTTTCCACAGCTCACGCACTTATCCGTGGCGAAGAAATCCTTTGTGGGCATTTTGTATTTTGTCCACACGGGATTGAAGGGTATCGTTATCAGCTTTTCAAACATGAAGATATGACGTCCGCGGAGCCTTTCGCCGCGCTTAATCAGGTCAGCAGTCTCGTCGAGCCTGTCGCATGCGCTCAGCAGCCTCTTTTTTATCTCGTCGCTTGTCTGCGGGGGATAGCGTCCGAGGAAGTAGTTTCGGGGCATAATGATCTCGGTATGCCCCATGTACTCCATTTTTTTCTTCCTAAACAGCCTTTTTGCAAGGTAGCCTGTAATACCTGAATAGCCTGCGCTGTTGGCAATGAAGTAAACTTTCCTATTGCCTGAGAGTTTAAGCCTTTTAAGGTACTTGCTAAGAAAACGCGGCATCTCACATACATACACCGGAGCACATACTATGAACGGCTTTTCCGAGCGTATCTCGGACAGGTCGCTTCTTTTTATCCTGTCCAGCAGATCAACGCACTCGTCGCCGAGCTTTTCTGCAAGCTCCGTAGCGATGAACTGGGTGTTACCAGTCGCTGAAAAATATAAAACCATAGATCTCTCTCCAATCACATATACAAAAAGCGGTCAAACGTTTTGTGTATCAATATAATTATACCATTATTAAGGGAGATTTTCAATCTTTTTCGCAAATTTCAGCCCTCTGGCAGATTTCGGCATATTTCGCAGAGCTGAGGTGGTATAATATGGCATGAAAAGGCTGAAAGGCACAGTGAAAAGGAGGAGAAGCAATGAAAATAGATATAAAGAACGAGAACGGCACTGCAGTCGCAAAGCTCAGCGGTGAAATTGACCATCATAACGCAAAGGAGCTGCGAGAGGAGCTTGACCGCTTTATCGTGACGGCGCAGCCTCGGGAGCTTGCCATAGACTTTGGTGGCATAACATTCATGGACAGCTCCGGTATAGGACTTATCATGGGGCGATTCAAGCTGCTCAGGGAGTGCGGGGGAAAGCTGGAGGTGCTGAATCCTCAGCCATATATAAAGCGCGTCATGAAGCTTTCGGGCATTGAAAGAATAGTAAAAATACGGTAAAGGAGAAATAAAATGGAAATACTCAACGAGATAAGGTTCAGAATGCCGTCCCTCTCTGTGAACGAGGCAGTTGCACGAGCGGTGGTGTCGTCATTTCTGATACAGGAAGACCCTACGATAGAAGAGCTTTCGGACATACGTACGGCGGTGTCAGAGGCAGTGACCAACGCTATAGTACATGGTTATAGAAACTGCAGTGGAGATATTGAGTTGACTGTGCGGCTACTCCCGGAGAGGACGGTATACATAAGGATAAGGGACAAGGGCTGCGGAATTGCAAATATAGAGCAAGCAATGGAGCCTCTTTTCACCACAGCTCCCGAGGAAGAGCGCTCGGGGCTGGGATTTTCGGTAATGCAGACCTTTATGGATAGGCTCTCGGTGCGGAGCGCTCCCGGAAAGGGCACCACGATAACTATGAGAAAGAGGCTCTCCGCCCATGGGGACTGAGGTGAAAAATCCTGCCGCCGAGGATAATCTTGGGCTCGTCCACCTCTGTGCGAACCGCTTCCGGGGACGCGGAATAGAGTACGACGATCTGTTCTCAGCTGGCTGTATTGGGCTGCTTAAAGCCGTCAAAGCCTTTGACAGCGGCAGGGGAGTGAGGTTCTCGACTTACGCTGTACCTGTCATACTCGGCGAGATAAAGCGACTCTTTCGAGACGGTGGCTCCGTAAGGGTAAGCCGGAGTTTGAAGGAACTTTCACTACGCTTGCAGCGGATGTGCGAGAGCTTCCGGCAGAAGGAGATGAGAGAGCCCACGGTGGCTGAGCTTGCAGCTCTGTCAGGAGAGAGCGAGTCTACGGTATCTGAGGCTCTTTGCGTATGTCAGCCCACGGTATCCCTCACCTCTGGGGACGACGAGGAAGGACAGACGGATATTCCTGTTGAAGCTCCTGACGAGAGCATAACAGACTTGATTGCCCTGAGACAGATAATGACGGAGCTGGAGCCTACCGACCGGGCCCTTCTTGAGCTCCGTTATTTCAGGGGGCTCACCCAGACAAAGACCGCAAGGGCTCTCGGAATGACGCAGGTACAGGTGTCCCGGCGTGAAAAGAAGCTTCTGATGCAGATGAGGGAGGAGCTACTCAGCTAACCTGCCATTCATTCCTTGGTAAAAAAGTATATTTTATTGCGGAAATTATCGAA
>NZ_JAGCFH010000261.1 GCF_017650195.1 Ruminococcus sp.
CGGCACTCATAAGATAATACAGAAGTCTGTTGTGTTCAAGGACCTCGGACTTGCCATAATCGACGAGGAGCAGCGCTTCGGCGTGGCTCACAAGGAGAAGTTCAAAGAGAGCTTTACCGGAGTAGACGTGCTTATGCTATCGGCAACTCCCATACCCCGTACACTTAATATGGCGATGAGTGGCATACGCGATATGTCGGTAATAGAAGAACCACCCCAGGACAGATATCCGGTACAGACCTACGTTATAGAATACAATATGGGAACTGTTGTGCAGGCTATCGTCAGAGAACTTCGCCGTGGAGGACAGGTATATTATATCCACAACCGCGTGGAGACCATACAAGCCTGTGCCTCACGCTTGCAGGAACTGCTTCCCGAAGCACGTATAGCTGTGGCGCACGGTCAGATGAGTGAGGACGATATGTCGGATATATGGGAGCAGCTCGTGGAGCACGATGTGGATATCCTCGTATGCACCACTATCATAGAAACAGGCGTTGATGTACCTAATGTAAATACCCTTATCATAGAGGACTCAGACCGATTCGGACTTTCCCAGCTGTATCAGCTGCGCGGACGTGTGGGGCGCTCAAACCGCAGAGGCTATGCGTATTTTACCTATCAGCGCGATAAGGTTCTTACGGAGATAGCCACAAAGAGACTGAATGCCATGCGCGAGTTCACACAGTTCGGAAGCGGCTTCCGCATAGCTCTCAGGGACCTTGAGATAAGAGGAGCAGGAAGCATACTCGGCGGCAGGCAGCATGGACACATGGAGGCTGTAGGATATGATATGTATTTGCAGCTGCTTTCCGAGGCTATATCAGAGGAAAAAGGCGAACAGCCGGAAAAAATACCGGAGTGTCTCGTGGATATACAGATAGACGCACATATCCCCGAGGACTACATATCGAGTCTTAACCAGCGTATAGATATGTACCGGAAGATAATGCTGGTTAATAACGAGCAGGATAAATCCGACCTTATTGACGAACTTATCGATCGCTACGGCGATCCGCCCAAGTCGGTAGTGGGACTTATAGACGTATCACTGCTGAGAAATAAGGCTGCGCATCTCGGTATCACCGAGATATCTCAAAGGAACGGCGCTATGTACTTCTATACGGAGTATGTATCTACAGATCAGATAGCTGCTCTTCAAAAGGCATACAAGGGCAGGATAGCCTTCAACGGAGCAGGCAAATCCTACGTGTCCGTGAAGATATCTCCGAAGACACTGCCCTTTGATATGATGATAGAGACCGTGGATATATTCTATCAGCATCGCGAAATCAGCCATTAGTTTGCAGGGACGGAAAAGATTCTTCCCCTTAACTGTTCGCTTGCCGAAACTCTTATGATAGGCTTGTGAAAAAAGTTCCAAATCACTTTACACGGTCGGATTTTTGTGCTACAATGATTTTGTAAAGAAGAGATACGGAGTGTTACAGTACACACAAAGGAGATACATAATATGAATTATAAGAGCTTTATCGCAGGTGCTATGGCTTTTGCCCTTGCAGCCTGTGCGGCTGGATGTTCGGATAAAAAAGAATCCGACTCCAATCCCGATACCAGCAAGGATACTACAGCTCCTGTGGATACTACTGTTCCCGAGGAGACCACAGAAGAAGTGACCGATGAGGAGCTTCCGCCGCCTGTTGCAGTTGAAGCATCAGATCCGAATACCGTTACATTTGATGACGGTGTATTTGATTTTGTCACTACAAGGAGTGAGGATAAGGATTGTGCTTCCGGAACTCTTTCAGTGACCGAGCTCATGGGTAATAAGATGCTAAGATTCGCCGATGACAATACCGTTCCACTTGAAGGAAAGGTGCAGAAGGTGATAATCAGTGCTACAAAGCTTCTTGGCAGCGAGGGTGCGGCAAAGGTCCGCAGTATAGAGTTTGACCTTTACGCTCAGGCTACCGCAGACCATCTCAAGACCGATGACGCAGAGGGAGTAAGAGCTCCCGGCTGGATAGGTGGAGGTGGCGGTACAGTCACCGCTAAGGAGGACCAGTGGTATGACTTCAAGGAGTTCAGCGGTGGAGAGTACAATTTCGAGAATTCCGGTGCAGTACACGGTGTATTCAAGTTCCTTCTTGCTGACAGCGGAATGTGCTGGAGCGAAGAAATGGAGGACGCTAACTTCCTTATCATGCGTTGGGGCATAGCCAACGAGTCTGATATGTATATCGACAATATCGTATTCTATGACGAGGACGGCAATTCCATACCTCTTGCAGAGCGTACTGAGGATGCAGCCGCGGTGGAGAATGCTACTGACGGTGCAGAAAACTAAAATGTATAACGCAAAGCGCTTCCGAGTATATCAGAAGCGCTTTTTGAATGTCAGTCAAAATAAAATATATCCTCAAATTTCTTATCGAGAGCGATACAGAGTATCAGTGCCAGCTTGGCTGTGGGATTGAACTGCCCTGTCTCTATGGAACTTATTGTATTACGGGACACGCCCACCATTTTCGCCAGCTCGTCCTGTGAGAGCCGCTGCTCCTTGCGTATCTCTTTCAGCCGGTTCCGGAGTACAAGTGAATCGTCTATCATTGAGCCACCGCCTTATGGTTTTGAGCCGAAAAGCTCACGTACAGCGATACAGGTCAGTATGAGGAACCATAAGCCTATTAATGCAGCACATAGAATATCCCCGGAATTTTTGCTCTTTATGGTTCTATGAAGCTGCATTGAAAAAAGCATACATATCGCAGTTGCGAGTGCTCCGTAATTCATTTTTTCTGTGACAAGAATCGTCATTACTGCAAATAAGCAGGTGAAAAGCATAGTGAAGATCACGGCGAATCTTGAATCACTTCTTGCCCTGCCTATCTCCGCGATGTCGCGGTTTTTGTTTTCCTGTCTGCTTTTTTCTAGGATCTCTTCCTTGTTCATATTTTTTCCTCCTTTTTATTCCCTGCTCGTTACCATAATTGCAGTATCCACAATTATCAGTATTACAGCAATTATAAGATACATGACCCCTAAAGTGATGTAAGTTTTTTTCTTTTTGTATTTACTGCGTGCGAGGCAACCAGCACCAACACCTGCCTCAACGATCGCCCATAGTCCTAAATCTGCCCTTTTCAGCATGAATAAATGTATAAAAAAGACTATACTTACAGTGACTGCCATTGTTACATAGATGTAGTTATATACCTTCTGCATGGTAGTTTCTTCAATCGGGTCGTGTTTTTTATAGTCGTTCTTGCTCTTTTCGAGGATTTCTTCCTTGTTCA
>NZ_JAGCFH010000002.1 GCF_017650195.1 Ruminococcus sp.
AATACAAAAGGTGCAAAACGTTACGGCGGCTGGGAAAACACCAATATCGCCGGTCACGCCATAGGTCATTACCTTACTGCTCTGGCGCAAGCCTATCGGCACCCGGAGCTTTCGGACGCTCAGCGTGCAGCTGTGAAGTCAAGAATGTACACCCTAATAGACGGTATGCGGGAATGTCAGAAGAATTCCAAAGGTAAGCAGGGCTTTGTATGGGCAGCTTCTCACCCTAACGGAACGAGTGTGGAGGTACAGTTCGACAATATTGAGGTAGGAAAAGCAAATATCATCGATGAGGCATGGGTACCGTGGTATACCATGCACAAGCTCATCGCAGGCATAGTTGATATATATAATGCTACCGGCTATGCTCCGGCAAGGGATCTGGGCTCAGGTCTAGGAGACTGGGTATATAATCGCTGCAAGACTTGGGACTCTAGGAAGCACAGTACGGTCCTCTCTATAGAATACGGTGGGATGAACGACTGTCTCTACGACCTGTACATGATAACAGGCAAGGACGAGCATGCTGCAGCTGCTCATTATTTTGACGAGACCAATCTCCATGAGGCGGTACTGAAGGGCGGCTCAAATGTACTCAATAACAAGCACGCAAATACAACTATCCCAAAGTTTCTCGGAGCGCTCAAGCGATACATCGCTCTTGACGGTAAGACTGTAAACGGCGAGACTGTGGACGCCTCCCGCTATCTGCAATATGCTGAAGCTTTCTGGGATATGGTCACGACTCATCACACCTACATAACAGGCGGCAACAGTGAATGGGAACATTTCGGCATGGACGATGTACTTGATAAGGAGCGTACCAACTGTAACTGTGAGACCTGCAACTCATACAATATGCTCAAGCTCAGCCGTGAACTGTTCAAGATAACAAAAGACAGTAAGTATATGGATTTCTATGAGAATACATATTATAATTCTATCCTCTCATCACAGAATCCGGAAACGGGTATGACCACATATTTTCAGCCTATGGCAACTGGATACTTCAAGGTATACAGCTCACCCTTTGATCATTTCTGGTGCTGTACAGGAAGCGGTATGGAAAGCTTTACCAAACTTGGAGACACTATCTATATGCATGGTGATGATACTCTTTACGTCAATATGTATCAAAGCTCTGTACTCACCTGGGCTGACAAGAGTATGAAGATAACTCAGGAAAGCTATATCCCAGAGGGGGACACTTCCGTATTTACAATTGAAGGCACCGGTATCGTAGACTTTCGTTTTCGTATTCCCAACTGGAAAGCAGGCAATATGACCATAAAGGTCGATGGCAATAAATACCAATACAGGACAATTAACGGCTATGCTCAAGTAACAGGTGAGTTTAGTACAGGTGATGTTATAGAAGTCAATATACCAGAGGAGGTAAAAGCTTACTCACTCCCTGATAAGAATACGGTATACGGCTTCAAATATGGTCCTATCGTTCTTAGTGCAGAGCTTGGGAAACAGAACATGGCAACAGGTTCAACAGGTATGTGGGTGACTATCCCCAAGGAACAGATAGCTCCCTCGGAGAATATCCGTATCTCAGATAATAATACCACTGTAAGCACGTTTATGGCAGATATAAACGATCATCTTGTAAAGGATGACAGTTCACTGAGATTTACACTCAAGGGCACCGACCACGACCTTACGTTCACACCTCATTACCGACAGTACCAACAGAGATACGGTATTTACTGGAATTTCCAAAGCAGCAGTACTGCTGTTGACAGGCCTACACGTTCAAAGAAAACAGTTGTAGATACGGTTCAGCCGGGGTATGGTCAGTATGAGAATGATAATCTACATAATATGCAGGAGTCCAACACTCAAGGAATCACTGACGACAGCACATACCGTTATGCCAAAAGCGGTGGTCACTTCAGTTACCGTATGGCTGTTGACGAGGACGCAGACTACAATATCCTGACTGTCAAATTCCGCAAGGCCGACAACATGAAAACTATACGCATAACTGTCGGCGATGCGATAATATGCAGAAAAGAACTCTATTATCAGGGTGATGATGAAGTTTATGAGCTCAATTACATCATACCTCCAGAGCTGATTGAAAAATACAGTGAGCATATAACAGTTGACGGAGAGGAGTACGATGTGGTCACAGTGGACTTTTCTTCTGATAATGATGAAGAATCTGCAAAGATATGCGATTTTATCTATATAACAGCCGTAAAGCCTCTATACGAGTATGACAATAACATTGCCTATTTTGTTGACTGCGGCGATCATAACCGCTACACCGTTACTGGCAGTGATAAGCTTGGCCGCTACAACAGCGTTACAGATCAGATTTTTGGTCCTGATGAGGTAACAGGCGTCGTTTGGGGACTTTTGGACGATGCAGAAGATAAATATGACGGAGGTTCAAAGAGTGGCGGACTCTATACAGCCAATACCTGGTGCGACGAATACAACACCTCTGACAACAGGGACAAGACTGCATCCTTCCGCTATACAAAAAATCAATACGAGAATAACATGGAACGTACAATTTCCTATGGATTCTGGCTCCCTGCAGGCAAATATGAGTTGGAGATGTGTTTCAGCGATCCATGGGGCTGCTCCACAAAACCTTATGTAAAAACAGCCGGTGATACTAACTTTGAAAAGCTCCTTATTGAAAACTGTCCAACAGACAGTAAGACACCTTCTGTCTGCAAGCTTGATATTGCAAATGATGGTATTGTTGATATTTGCATCTACTCCGAAGATAAAGCAATTAACATCAATTATATCATTATTCGTACACTTGAAACTGCTTCTCTGCCAACAGTTACCTCTTCTATAACAGATATACTGGCAGGCGATACCAACTGTGACGGTAAGGTTGACCTTGCAGACGCTGTACTTATCATGCAAAGCCTTGCAAATCCAAATAAGTACGGCATAGGTGGTACAGCCGACAAGCACCTTACAGATCATGGCATTATCAACGGTGACGTTGACAGTTCCACAAAGGGACTTACCTCTAATGATGCTCTCCGCATACAGGAGTATCTTCTGCATAAGATCACTTCACTTGAAGTTATATAAAGAAAAACTATATCAGAACTGCCACTAAAGCTTTGTTATTTGAATAGGAGTGAAATACAGGCTTTTTTATATCGCTTTACTGCCTTTAAGTAGTGTGCCTTTAATGTGCATAATGCCTCTTCTAGAACGTAACTTCTTAAAAGTAATCCTCCACCAAGTTTGAATTCTCAATGATAACTATCTTAGATTTATATTTTTCTTAAAGCTCAGATTATCTTTGTAGACCATTCCTCGATATTCCAGATATTATCAGCAATATCCATATAAAACTCAGGTTCGTGACTGACGATGAGAACAGTTCCCTTGTATTCCTTTATGGCTTTTTTCAGTGATTCTTTAGCATCAACGTCAAGATGATTAGTCGGCTCATCGAGAACGAGCAGATTTACCTCGCGTAGCATTATACGGCATATTCTCACCTTAGCATTCTCACCACCTGAAAGCACTCTCATCTGCGAGGTGATATGCTCGGTAGTCAATCCGCACTGTGCAAGCGCTGCACGTACTTCCGCATTTGTCATAGATGGATATTCCTCCCATATAACATCAAGAGCAGTTTTGGAAGTGCTTTCCTCTTCTTGCACAAAATATCCGTACTCAACGAACTGATCATGCTCAACGTATCCGGATATGGGAGGTATTATTTTCAACAGCGTTTTCAGAAGAGTGGTTTTTCCGATACCGTTCACTCCGCGGATAGCTATTTTCTGCCCGTTTTCTACCTTTACTGAGATAGGCTTGGTAAGCGGTTCATCATACCCGAGAACAACGTTTTTGCAGTCAATGACTACACGGCCTGGAGTACGAGCTTTTCGGAACGAAAATGTCGGTTTGGGCTTTTCTCGCATAAGAGTTATCTTATCCATTTTATCAAGCTTCTTCTGGCGTGACTTAGCCATGTTCGTGGTTGCAACACGAGCTTTGTTGCGTGCGATGAAGTCCTCAAGGTCTGCAATTTCTTTCTGCTGCTTTTCATAAGCTTGCTCAAGCTGTTTCTTTTTAAGCTCATACATACGGACAAAATTGTCATAGTCTCCAGTATATCGTGTCATAATAGCATTCTCAACATGGTACACAACATTTATTACACTATTCATAAATGGAACATCATGAGATACAAGTATGAACGCATTCTCATAGTTTTGCAGGAAATTTGTCAGCCATCTGATGTGGTTCTCATCAAGAAAATTAGTAGGCTCGTCGAGAATGAGTATCATTGGATTTTCTAGCAATAGCTTAGCCAGAAGCACCTTTGCACGCTGGCCTCCTGAAAGTTCAGAGACATCTTTGTCAAGACCTATCTCGTTAAGGCCTAGACCGTTTGCATACTCAGATATTTTTGCGTCAATTGTATAATAACCACTATAGTCAAGTATCCCCTGTATCTCGCTGACTTCTTCCATCAACTCGTTCATCTCGTCATCTGAGCAGTCAGACATCTTGTCATAAAGTGAAAGCATTTCAGCTTCAAGTTCACTGAGGTAGTCAAAAGCTTCACGCAGAACGTCACGGATAGTCTTTCCTTTTTCAAGAGTGCTGTACTGGTCGAGATAGCCAACTGTAATATGTCTGCACCACTCTATCTTTCCTTCATCCGGCTGAATTTTGCCCATAATAATATTCAGGAATGTGGATTTACCTTCTCCGTTAGCACCAACAAGTCCAACGTGTTCACCCTTCAAAAGTCTGAAAGATGCGTCATTAAGTATTTGTCTCGCACCAAATCCGTGGGTAATGTGTTCAACATTTAATATGCTCATATCTATCCTCCATTTTTGTTATGAACTTATTATACTATATATTTGCGTTGTAATCAAGTAGAAACTGTAACATAAATGACCACCGTGGCTAAATGCGCCTCAGTTAAATTTACTGCTGTACATTTTATATTTTATACTCCATAAAAGTACAGTAATATAGGCCAATACCGCCTCTTTACTGCTGGTCAGCAGCAAAAGCTGAAAGCAGAACTGATATAACTAGCAGCACTGCAGAAGCAGTAATATAAAAATATTTTGATATTAATAAAACTCATAATTTTCAGGTCTGTTACAATACTATTTGACATAAATAAATCAATCACATTTTAAACAGATATTACTAAACGTCAATATAATTGCTGTGATACGATGTACATAGAAGATGATTTTCACATATTCATCACAAATTAATGATATTATTAATTATAACACAGGAGGAGGATTTTATGAATTATATGTCAAAAAGGGTATTAACTCTTTCTTTTACTTTTTTCTTGTTCTTGATTTCGGCAGTAAGCTGCGGTGAAAAGAAAGCTGTCATTAAAACAGAAAAAGAAAAATTAAAGCCGAGACCTAAACTTGTGGAATATGCTCCTACAGATGAGATTAGAAATGCATCACTGTCATCGGGGCTTATCCAAATCGGCAATGACGTTTTTAGAAATGGCGGATACTATACAGTTGGACAACTTATGAAGGAACTTGAAGGAAAGTATGAGTTTAAAGGTGGAATAGACATTGACGGAGTACTTGTGGGCGATGAGGAAAAAGTCGGAATATATCTGCCTATAGATGTCCAGATATCTGACGAAGGTATTCCAGCATATGATATAGCTCTATATTACAGCAATCTGAAAGCTGAAGCTGGAGAAAAAACACCTGTTAAGGATGCTATTGTATATAAGATCGGCATTAATGTATTGGACTATGATGTTTTTGATGAGATATGGCATCCTGGAGCTATAAAGGCATTTCCTGCCGAAATAGAGTTCTCAGAAATTGCTGATGTATATGAGAAGAACGGCTTGAAAAAGATTGATTCGGAGAACCTCTTCATTGACTGCAGTAAAAGTCATGAATATAATGTTTATACAGAGTATAATAAGTCTGCGAAACCGAATGAATCAGCAGCAAGTGCAATGATTCGCGGTTCAGAAAAGAATTTGTATGGAGTATATCCGATATTCTATTATGAATTTGCCTATGAAGATGATTCTAAGAAAGTATTAAGTTTTCAATGGGATAATATTTTTTCTACGTTTTATGACGACGATGAAAAGTAGGAACTCTTATTAGTGTGATATTCTTTTTTTATAATAAAGCTCGATGACAACTATGAATTAAATACATTTGATTAGAGGGATGTGGATGCAGAAACAAAAGCAAAAACATGTTTTTGCAGAAGAATATTACCCACAGATGCAGTCATTGCTATCAGGACGAATACGGCTCAGAGCTAACTTTTGATTCACTAAAAAAGATTTTGCACCAGTACATAAACTTCTATGATAAAAACAGCTTCTGTGGACACATCAACTTCACAGGCGGTGAACAGTTGCTTTCTGAATATCTATTTCCTCTCATGGAACTTTGTGACATAAATAATATCACTTTTGGATTGCTGACAAACAGCACTCTTATAGATTTAAATACATATGTATTTTATCTTAGTCTGTATAACGCATTCACATATATTAATCCAGCTTTACACCCAAAACGTACAACTCGTTCATTCATTTCATTCGGACACAGCAGTACCTCGGGCGTCAGTAGTTGTGACAGCTGCAGTAGTTGCGGAGGCGGGAGTGCAGGCAGATAACAACTTAATATAATATTTAAAACTCAAAAAAATATATAATATATATCCATAAAGCCATAATTGATTCATTAAAGCAAAGATATGTATGCTTAATAACCTTCATAAAAAATCTCAGATAAGTGCATCCATTTACGGAGGCACTTATTTTATTGCAAATGATGATGTTTTAACACTAACTACTCCGCTACTCAAATGAAAACAATCTGCCTTTTTTCAATCCGAAGTTTGTAATCACAGCATTGTTCAATAAACTCAGGATCGTGAGTAGAAACAAGTACAGCGCGGCCTGTTTCTGCAAGCTGACGCAAAAGTTTTCCAACTCTTTCCATATGAGCGTAATCAAGTCCCGATGTTGGTTCGTCAAACAGCAGTAACTCTTCACCTGAAGCTATTGCAGATGCTATCGCTACACGCTGTTTCTGGCCACCGGAAAGCGCCATAGGATGAGTGTCCTTGTATCTACGCAGCTGTATCATTAAGCTTTTTGGTCTTTTCAACGGATAATTCATATCCGCCTTTGCTTCTTGCAAACATAATGACAGCGCATATAAGACCGATTGAAGCGGCTAAAAGGTTAGCCATCCCTAACCGCCAATCAAGCAAAATCAGATATATGAACATGATGACGGGAAGAAGGATATTTGCCGTAAACTCTGGGACAATATGCGCCAGAGTCGTTTCCATGGAATCAACCCTGTCAACAATAATGTTTTTGTAGCTGCCGCTGTTATCATTCAGCACTGAGCCAAGCGGTATCCTTGACAGTTTTTCACATAGCTGTATACGTATGCTGCCCAGCACGTTAAAAGTTGCCATATGAGATAATGAAGTCGAGAACGAATGCAAAGTTATCCTTATTAACCAGCATACGCCCATAAGTAGCGTCTGCTTCAAGTAATAGTCCCATTCTCTGTTCCCATCAAGAAGCTTTTCTACAATATCCGCCATGATAAGATAGGGAATAAATGACGCTGCTACGCCAAATACAGCAAGCACAACACTTTCACTGAAATATCTTCTCTTTCTCCCTGCAAATTCAATTATCCAGGACAATAAATTGCGTTTCTTTTTCATTTTTTATAATTCGCCTCCATTTATGTTTGCACACGCTAACCATTTTGCCATTTGATAGGGAAACGCTCATAATGCGTTTCCCTTGATTTGATCGATTAAAGACCGAATAAAGCCTTCCATGCCGGAAGATAAAACTTTTCGAGCGTATGAGCGTAGTGCATGGCTTCATCTTTTGTGAAATCATGTATGACTGTCTGAAATATCGCTTCAACACTTGACGTCACAAGCAGATGGAACTCTTTTTCATCTATTTCACTGACAGCGAGCCCGCTTTTCTTAAGTGTACTCATATATCGAATCGTGACTTCTTCCTCAAGTATCGCTATGTCATGAGTGAAATTTTCATATTTTGTACCCTGAGATCTGCAAACGATCAGCTTGAACTCGTCAAAATGGTCATAGATGTATTCCATAAATCTAACAGTTTCCATCTTATCTTCCCATATAGATTCCAATGTTACCTTACCTATCTCATCAAAGTAGTCGTCCTCTATCTCGTGAAAGCAATCCAAAAGCCCTTCTATCGCAGGATCAACCAGCGATGCAAACATTTCCTCCTTACTGGAGAAATGCTTATACAGACCGCCTACCTGAATGCCTGCCTCAGTTGCTATTCTTCGGAGTGAAGTATCAGTAAAACCGTACTGCATAAACTCTTTTTTGGCAGCCTCTATGATCCTTTCATGGCTCTGCGTCTTGTCTCTCGGCATAAACAAGCCTCCCGAAAAGTAAATGAACAGTGTACACCAACGTTATAAGTATACACTGTTCTCTTTCGCTTGTCAAGTGGTTTTTAGAGTATATGGTAATTCAGGGCGATTTTTTCCGTTTTGAATATTTTTCAAATTGGTAAACTTTTATCTTTCGTGCTTTTTAACCTGTTAACAGTTATAAATATAAGAACAGGAGTAAACATTA
>NZ_JAGCFH010000262.1 GCF_017650195.1 Ruminococcus sp.
CTTTGATTTTGAATATCTGAAACAACGGCATTATGCCGTTGTTTTTTTAGGAGTGATTATATGTCAACGATAGCCGCTATTTCAACTCCGAACGCTATGGGAGGTATAGCTGTTATACGAATTTCCGGAGATGAAGCCATAAGTACAGCGGAGAAGGTGTTCTCCCCTTACGGTGGTAAAAAGGTTTCGGAAATGGAAGGGTATACCTGCTCTTATGGTATCGCTCATGACGGCGACGAGAGAATAGACGACTGTATACTCACTGTGTTCCGAGCTCCTCACAGCTACACTGGTGAGGATATAGCGGAGATATCGTGCCACGGCGGACTGTACGTAACTAAAAAGATACTTCGTGCTATTTTGAAAAAAGGAGCCGTAAACGCTGAGGGCGGAGAGTTCACGAAAAGGGCATATCTTAATGGAAAGATTGACCTCACTCAAGCAGAGGCTGTCATGGATATAATCTCCGCAAAAGGCGAGCGGGAGCTGAAAATGGCTGAAAGTCTTCGTGAGGGTGCTGCCTTTAAAAAGGCAAAGAAATGCTCAGACAAGCTTATGAAGATACTCGGTGACCTTGCGGCGTGGGCTGACTATCCCGATGAGGATATTCCGGAGATTCGTCCAGAGGTACTTACTGCCGAGTTAAAAATGGTTCATGATGAGTTATGTTCACTCGTAAAAAATTACGACAGCGGAAGGATACTCCGAGAGGGAGTTGCGACGGCAATAATTGGTCGTCCTAATGTCGGCAAGTCTACCCTTTTCAACTGCTTGAGCGGCTGCGAGAGAAGTATTGTTACGGAGATTGCTGGGACTACGAGGGATATAATTGAAGAGTCAGTTCGTATAGGCGACATTACATTGAGACTTTCGGATACTGCCGGTATCCATGATACTAATGATATCATTGAGGGGATCGGTGTCGAAATGGCTGAGAAAATGATATCCTCATCCGAACTTGTGATTGCAGTGTTTGACGGAAGCTGTCCTCTGACCGTGGACGATACATATTTAATTAATAAAATAAACAAAAACAAAACAATAGCAGTCATTAATAAAAATGATGTTGGACAGCAGCTGGATACTTCCCTACTGAAAGAAAAAATTCAACATATTGTATATATTTCTGCGAAAGAAAATACAGGTATTGACGCACTTTACGATAAGATACAGACAGTTTTAAAGCTCAACGAAGCTGATTTTGATACTGTTACTGCTGCAAATGAAAGGCAGAAAAAGTGTATAGACATTGCTCTTGAAGGTATAGAGAATGCTATTTCATCACTTGAAATCGGTGAAATGTTGGATGCAGTGAATGTACTTATAGATGAAGCTGAGCAGTCGTTGCTAATGCTTACGGGTGAAAAAATTACGGACACAGTTGTAGATGAAGTGTTTTCACGCTTCTGCGTCGGAAAGTAATGTTTCATGTGAAACAAAAAAGGAGTGAAATTATTGAACTACGAAATGGGCGAATTTGATGTCGCAGTAGTCGGTGCCGGCCATGCCGGAGTCGAGGCAGCTCTTGCTGCTGCGAGACTTGGTTGTAAAACAGTAATGTTTACTATATCTCTTGATCAGATTGCAAATATGCCGTGTAATCCTTCGATAGGTGGTACAGCAAAAGGACATCTTGTTCGTGAAATAGACGCATTAGGCGGAGAAATGGGCAAGGCAGCAGATAAATGCTTTATCCAGAGTCGTATGCTCAACCGTGGAAAGGGGCCGGCAGTTCACAGCTTAAGAGTACAGGCGGACAGAGTTGAGTATCACAAGTACATGAAAAATGTCTGTGAAAAGCAAAAGAATCTTTTCGTAAAACAGGCTGAGATATCGGATATTATAGTAGAAAATAGTAAAATTACTGGCGTAAGAACAAAACTAGGAGCCAAATATAAAGTCAGTGCAGTTATAATTGCTACTGGAACTTACCTTAAAGGAAAGATACATATTGGTGAGGTCTCTTATGAAAGTGGTCCAGATTCGGCTTTGCCAAGCAGTTTTCTTTCAAAGAGTCTTATAGATAACGGTGTTGAGATAAGAAGATTTAAGACAGGTACTCCCTGTCGAGTTAACAAGAGAAGTATTAATTTTGATATAATGGAAAGACAGGACGGTGACGAAAAAATTGTTCCGTTTTCATTTGAGACTAATCCAGACCTACTTGATAATAAAGTAAGCTGTTACATTACATATACCAATAGTAAAACACATGAGGTGATTCTCTCAAACCTTGACAGATCACCGTTATACTCTGGAAAAATAGAAGGAGTAGGACCGCGTTACTGTCCGTCAATTGAGGACAAGATAGTACGTTTTTCAGATAAACCACGGCATCAGCTTTTTGTGGAACCAATGGGACTTACGACAGAAGAGTACTATTTACAGGGAATGTCATCGTCGTTACCAGAGGATGTACAGCTCGCTTTTCTAAGAACAATAGATGGACTGGAAGATGTGGAGATAATGCGTCCAGCCTATGCAATAGAATATGACTGTTGTAATCCGAATCAGCTACTCCCTACTCTTGAATTCAAAAATATAGATGGACTATATGGCGCTGGGCAGTTCAATGGAAGTTCAGGATATGAAGAGGCAGCTGCGCAGGGAATTGTTGCTGGTATTAATGCTGCTTTGAAGATAAAGGGAAAAGATCCTATGATTCTAGACCGAGCTAGTTCTTATATAGGTACTCTTATTGACGATCTAGTTACAAAGGGATGTTCCGACCCTTACCGTATGATGACCTCACGAAGTGAGTACAGACTCATTTTAAGGCAAGATAATGCAGATCAGAGGCTAACACCAATCGGATATGGAATTGGTCTGATCTCACAAGAACGATATGATGCTCTAATTGAAAAAGAAAGGCTAACAGCTGAAGAAATTGAACGTGTATCAAAACTTAATATATCGCCATCTGTCGAACTAAACGCTTTTCTTGAAGAGCATGGTACTTCCCCACTTACTACAGGTTGTAAAATGTCCGATCTTATAAGGCGTCCACAGCTTTATTATAATGATCTTGTGGAGTTTGACCCTGATAGACCAGATCTCCCAGATTATGTAGCAGAACAAGTAGAGTTACAGATAAAATATGAAGGCTATATACAAAAACAACTCGTACAAATAGAACAGATGAGAAAAATGGAGTCTAAAAAACTTTCAAAAGATCTCGATTACAGCGATATTTATGGTCTTCGTCTTGAAGCAGTAGAAAAGCTTAATCGCATAAAGCCTCTTTCAATTGGTCAGGCTTCGCGAATATCAGGTGTTTCCCCTGCTGATATTTCTATGCTTGCCGTATGGCTTATGCATGAGAAGGGAGAATGATATGCTTCCTGAATATGAATTATGTTGCTCACAATTTACAGAAGCTGGCTTAGTTTTGAATGAGGAGCTTTATAAAAAGCTTGATACATATGCTCAGTTTCTTATTGAATACAATGAAAAGGTGAATCTTACCGCAATTTTAGATCCAATGGAGATACTGAGAAAACACTTTATAGACAGTATTATTATCTCTAAATATGTTGATATACCGAAGAATTCGAGCATAATTGATGTTGGAACAGGTGCAGGATTCCCTTCAGTGCCTCTTAAGCTTATGAGAGACGACTTAAAACTTACACTGCTTGACAGCTTAAATAAACGTATTGAGTTTCTCAATCAGTTGTGTGATAGACTTAACATTGAAGCCGAGTTCATACACGGTCGCGCCGAAGATGTTGCAAAGGAAGATGAATATCGCGAAAAATTTGACTTTTCTTGCGCTAGGGCAGTTGCAAATCTTTCGCTTTTAAGTGAATATTGTATTCCTTTTGTTAAAAAAGGCGGTTTTTTTATATCTATGAAAGGCCCAAGCGAGGACCTAAGTGATGGCGAAAATGCTGTGAGACTGCTTGGCGGTAAAATTGAAATGCTATCTGAATATGAGATTTTCGGTGAAAAACGCAGGATCGTACAAATAAAAAAAATATCGCAGACTCCGCCAAGATTCCCAAGAAACAGCAGTCAAATTAAAAAGAAACAACTTTAATAAAAGAAAAAAGTGTCTATATATCCGCAGTTTTATCGAAAAACTGCGGATTTTTTTTATGGATAATATTTCCTGGCAGTGATATAATTAGACTATCCTCAATAGTCATAGTTAGCTTTTTTTGACATGAAACATATTTAGTGACAGTAAATTGTTAATAAGTCGATTATTGAATAATAAATGGAGGTCATCGTATGACAGGTTTTTTGAATTTCACCAAGGAAAAACTAATTAATAAGGTAGTTGAAGTAGACGTTGAAGATATAATCCCTAATCCAAATCAGCCACGTTTGGATTTTAAAGAGGACATTTCTCCTCTTGCTGAATCCATTGCTCAGAATGGTATCTTACAACCAATTTCTGTACGTAAAAAAGGGACGAAATATGAACTAATCGCAGGCGAGCGTAGATTAAGAGCAGCTATCATGTGTGGATTTCCTGTAGTTCCTTGTATAGTTCATGAAGTCAGCGATAGACATTCTGCTATACTTTCTCTTGTAGAGAATATACAAAGGCAGGACCTTTCTTTTTTTGACGAGGCTTCTGCAATTGAGAATCTTATTTCTCATTACGGAATGACGCAGGAGGATGCAGCTTCAAAGCTTGGTAAGGCTCAAAGTACCATAGCAAATAAGCTTAGGCTGCTAAGACTTAGTGATAAGGAGAGATCGCTCATCATACAATATGGTCTTACAGAACGACATGCTCGTTCGCTTCTTAGGCTTGGAAGTATAGAGGATAGACTGTTTATCCTAGATAAAATAATTAAGGGTAGCCTTAACGTTGAGCGTTCAGAACGTCTAATTGACGAGTTTATTGGCAGTAAACAAAATAAGATAAGCTATAAAAAGCGCTCTGTTGTATTTCAAAATGTAAAAATATTTGTTAACACGATAAACAAGGCTGTAGAGACTATGCAGGCCGCTGGAATATCAGCAGATTCTCGTAAAATACAAAATGAGGACTATATTGAATATCGTGTAAGAATACCGATTCAGAAGAAAAGGTAAGTACAATTGTTTCACATGAAACATTTTATATGTTTCATGTGCTTTATTTATATTTACAGTGTTTCACGTGAAACAATTTAAAAAAATCTTAGTTTTATATTTACATTACTAGAAAAAAGTGTTATAATAATAATACCAATTCTTGAAAGGAAGATATTATGGGCAAGATAATCGCAGTTGCCAACCAGAAGGGTGGCGTAGGAAAAACAACGACCGTTATAAATATTGCAGCATATCTGGGTTCAAGAGGCTTCAATGTACTATGTATTGACGTAGACCCGCAGGGAAATACCACAACTGGCTTTGGTATAAAAAAGAAGTCAGTCATTTCTTCGGCTTATGACGTTATAACAGGCAAGGCTCGTATTCAGGAATCAATTCTGAGAACTGAATTTGAAAACGTTTCAATTGTTCCTGCTACAGAAGCTCTTGCAGGCTGCGAGATTGAACTTGTTGAATATGATAATAGAGTTAATCGTCTAAAAATGCAGGTTCTTACTTGTAAAGATGAATATGATTACATATTTATTGACTGTCCGCCTGCACTTGGCACAATAACAATTAATGGACTTGTTGCTTGTGATAGTATTATCGTGCCTATGCTTGCAGAATTTTACGCACTCGAAGGTCTTTCTCAGCTGGTAAACACTATTAAAATAGTTAAAAATAATTATAATCCTGCCCTTGAAATTGAGGGAATACTATTTACTATGTTCGACGGTAGACTTAATGTTGCTAACGATGTTGTTACGGAAGTCGAAAAGTATTTTCCTGACAAAATATTCCAGACAAAGGTGCCCAGAAATGTTCGTATCTCAGAGGCTCCAAGCCACGGAAAGCCTGTGATGTATTATGACAAGGGCTCAAAAGGATCCGAAGCTTATGAGCTGGTATGTCACGAGATGTTGGGTGAACCGTTGGAGCTTCCGAAAAAGAAAAAGATATTTTCATTCAGAAAAAATAAGAAAGGAAAACGTTCGTCTTGACGAATGAGGTTTGAACTATGGCAAAAGGTGGTTTAGGCGCGGGTCTCGATACGCTTTTCAGCGATAATGCCAATGAAGTGCAAGTAAAAAAGACACTGCGTACTGCTGAACTGGAACCCAACAGAGATCAGCCCCGTAAGGAGTTCAGTGACGAGGCTATAACAACTCTTGCGGAATCTATACGTGAGCACGGTATGTTACAACCTATACTTGTACGTCCCATAAAGTCAGGCGGCTATCAGATAGTAGCAGGCGAGAGAAGATGGCGTGCAGCAAGAATGGCAGGACTTGACGAGGTACCGGTCAATATCCGTGAGCTCAGCGATCTTGAAACTATGCAGATTGCAATAATTGAGAATCTGCAGCGTGAGAATCTTAATCCTATTGAAGAAGCTGCTGGATACAACGACCTTATCGAAAAGTACGGCATGACGCAGGAAAAGGTGGCAAAAATGGTTGGTCGCTCACGTTCGGCAGTAGCCAACGCAGTGAGAATACTTTCTCTTCCTGACAGAGTGTTAAAAATGGTTAAATCCGGAGATATTTCCGCAGGTCATGCAAGAGCTCTGCTGGGATTTGAGGACGAGGAGATGCTAATTGCAACGGCTCTCAGGGCTGCCGGCGGCGGCTTGACAGTACGTCAGGTTGAAAAAGCAGCACAGAAGTCAACTGAGCATAAGGAAGATAATTCCACGGAGAAGTCCAACAAAAAAATTGATAATTATTTTAAGGAAATGGAGCTTTCACTTAACGAGCGCCTCGGCAGAAAGGTCAAGGTAGACTACGGAAAGAACAAAGGAGCGCTTATCCTTGAATTTTATGATAAAAACGACCTCGCAGCGTTGGCTGAAAAGCTCGCAAAAGAGGACTAAGGAGAATAAATATGATAGATATTAAGCTTATTAGAACTAATCCAGAAATGGTCAAGGAGAACATTAAAAAGAAGTTTCAGGATGACAAACTGGCGCTTGTTGACAAGGTAGCCGAACTGGACAAGCAGTACAGAGAGACCAAGCTTGCCTGTGACAATCTCAGAAACACACGTAATGTAAAGAGCAAAGAGATTGGCGGACTTATGAAAAATGGTCAGAAGGAAGAGGCTGAAAAGATAAAGGCTGAGGTTTCCGCAATGGGCAAGGAGCTCGAAGAAAAGGAGCAGTTAGAGATAAAGCTCGAAGCAGATATAAAAGAGATAATGCTTGTTATTCCGAATATCATCGACGAGACAGTTCCGATAGGAAAGGACGATACAGAGAATGTAGAAGTAGAACGCTTCGGTGAGCCTGCTGTTCCTAATTTTGAAGTGCCTTACCACGTTGATATAATGGAAAAGGTGAACGGTATCGACATCGACAGTGCACGTAAGACAAGCGGCAATGGTTTCTATTATCTCTGCGGAGATATTGCACAGCTCCAAAGCTGCATACTCTCATATGCAAGAGACTTCATGATAGACAAGGGCTTTACTTACTATATTCCACCTTTCATGATAAGAAGCAACGTTGTAACAGGCGTTATGAGCTTCGCTGAAATGGAGGGCATGATGTACAAGATAGAGGGCGAAGATCTTTATCTTATCGGTACCTCCGAGCACTCTATGATAGGCAAGTTCATTGATACCATAGTTCCTGAGGAGGAGCTTCCGAAGACTCTAACAAGCTATTCTCCTTGCTTCCGAAAGGAGGTTGGAGCTCACGGCATTGAGGAGCGCGGTGTATACCGTATACATCAGTTTGAAAAGCAGGAAATGGTAGTTGTATGTAAGCCAGAGGAGTCTATGGACTGGTTCCATAAGCTCTACAGCTATACAGTTGAGTTTTTCCGTACACTTGATATACCTGTACGTACTCTTGAGTGTTGTTCAGGAGATCTTGCAGACCTTAAGGTGAAGTCTATTGATGTTGAGGCGTGGTCACCTCGTCAGAAGAAGTACTTTGAGGTAGGAAGTTGTTCAAATCTCGGTGATGCACAGGCAAGACGTCTCGGCATAAGAGTAAAGGCTGAGGATGGTAGCAAGTACTTTGCACATACACTTAATAATACAGTTGTTGCTCCTCCGAGAATGCTAATTGCATTCCTTGAGAATAACCTTAACGAGGATGGTTCTATACGTATACCAAAGGCTCTCCAGCCCTATATGCGCAAGGACATTATTAAGGTACCAGAGAAGAAGTAATGGGATTTGTAATATATTTCTCTGTACTTGTTTTGATTGCTGTCATTGGTATATCACTTTACAATTACAATATAAAGAAATATAGTGTCTGTGTAAATGCTGTAATAACACAGTGTGATGTACGAGTAAAAAAAGTTTCGAGTAGTCAGCATTCATCACAATTAAGAAAAATATATTATTACATGTGTGAATATTATTACGAAGGACAGCATTATACGTATAAATTCCAGGAGGGCGGCTCATTTCAGTATATATTTGCGGTTGGTCAGGAAACAGAAATATATATTGATCCTGACAGACCTGATAAAGCAATTTTAAGCCATACACCTGATAAAGTCGGACTTATAATTCTGCTTTCAATACTTGGATTGCTGGCGCTGGCAGGCATTGTACTTCTAATTTTAATAAAAGTATATTCAAAAATCGGTCCTGTATAAACAGAACCGATTTTTTGTATGGATGCCTAATGAATCCCTCTGGCGAAAATGAGGCATATAGTTACCTAGACTATAATCTTGGCCTCGGTAATTCAATTTTCTGTTAAGAGGAGTCTTCAAAATGGATATTCCACATTTTCAATTCTTTATTCACAGTTCTCAATTTATGGATTGTCAAAGGTATATTTTACAAGCTAACGGTTGTCTATATGTTCGTCGCCCCACTTTGCCGCTGTACAGAGGCACATCGTTACAACACCTATCGTTCCTCCGAACATTGAACCTAAAATAAAACTTATCATTCTGTCAACTCTTTTTCTTATTTTTTTAGCTGATATTATTATGCGCTTTTTTTCTTATTATAATCATAGCTGAACACGAATATTTTCGCAATATACAGACATAATAAAAGAAAAATACTTAAATTTGTTGCAAATGCCACTTTTCATTGCTCTTTATTTATGGTATAATAATCCCATAAAATCAAGAAATGAGGTATTTACCAATGAATAAGATAACAAACGATATATACTATATTGGCGTAAACGATCATGAAATTGACCTTTTTGAGGGACAGTACGACGTGCCCAACGGCATGGCTTACAATTCATATATCATTTTTGACGAGAAAATAGCTGTATTTGATACTGTAGACGGAAAATTTACAGCTCAGTGGCTTGACAATATAACTGAGGTGCTTGCTGATCGTAAGCCTGATTATATCATAGTTCAGCACATGGAGCCCGACCATTCCGCAAACCTTAAGAACTTTCTTGGTAAGTATCCGGAAACTACCGTTGTAGGCAACGCGAAGACCTTCGGAATGATAGAAAATTTCTTTGAAGAGCTTACTATAGCAAACAAGCTTGAGGTTAAGGAAGGGGACAAGCTCTCTCTCGGAAAGCATGAGCTCAGTTTTGTATTTGCTCCTATGGTACATTGGCCAGAGGTAATGTTCACTTATGACAGCACAGATAAGGTGCTTTTCTCTGCCGACGCTTTTGGAAAGTTCGGCGCACTTGACGTTGATGAGGACTGGGCTTGCGAGGCTCGCCGCTATTATTTCGGTATTGTTGGAAAGTATGGTATGCAGGTTCAAGCTGTACTGAAAAAGGCTGGAGCACTTGACATACAGACTATATGCCCTCTACACGGTCCTGTTTTAAAGGAAAACCTTGGATACTATCTCGGACTTTACAATACATGGTCAAGCTATGGTGTTGAGTCCGAGGGTATATTCATTGCCTATACTTCTGTATACGGCAATACAAAGAAGGCAGCTGAGCTCCTAAAGGAAAAGCTCGAAGCTAAGGGCTGTCCGAAGGTCGCTATTGCAGACCTTGCAAGAGAGGATATGGCTGAGTCTGTTGAGGACGCATTTCGTTATGGGAAGCTTGTCATTGCAACAACTACCTATAATGCTGATATATTCCCGTTCATGAAGCATTTCATTCTCGACCTCACAGAGAGAAATTATCAGAACCGCACTATCGGTATCATCGAGAATGGAAGTTGGGCTCCTGTTGCGGCTAAGACAATAAAGACAATGTTCGAAAAGTCAAAAAACATTACCTTCACTGATACCACTGTTACGCTCAAATCATCTGTGAAGACTGCAAATATCGCTGAGATTGAAGCGCTTGCGGACGAGCTTATGAAATAATAAAGAAGGGGAGGGATCATGCGTGAAAATTACACTGAATCCCGACAAGGAAGTAGTTGACAGAATAAAAGAGGGCCTGAAAATGAAGGACGGCTACTGTCCGTGCAGACTGGCGAAAACTCCCGAAAACAAGTGTATGTGCAAGGAGTTCCGCGACCAGATAGCAGACCCAGATTTTGAAGGCTTTTGTCACTGTATGCTGTATTACAAATCGCTGGAGGATTAAATATGAGTGAGATAATCATAACAAAGGACAACTTCGACGATGAAGTACGAAACTTTAAGGGTATACCTGTGCTTATCGACTTCTGGGCGAGCTGGTGCGGACCGTGCATGATGCTGGCGCCGGTAGTTGAGAAGATAGCGGAGGAGTACGACGGAAAAGTTAAGGTATGCAAGGTCAATGTTGACGATCAGCCGGAGCTTGCAGCAGCTTTCAGGGTAGAGAGCATACCTTTGCTTGTGGTGGTAAAGGACGGCGCTATAGTAAATCAGGCTGTCGGACTTCGCCCGAAAGAAGATATATTAAAAATGTTGAAACTGTAATATGTAAAAGCTCACTGATGAAAGTGTGCTATAAGCGTGGCAAATAAATAAAAAGCTGCAGTTTATCTCTGCGAAAGTTGCCATTTGTATAATTTTATGATATAATAATATAAAGTCTCCGCAGTCGGTATGGCTGCGGAGAAATTTTTTCCGGAGGTATAACAATGAAGCTCATATCATGGAACGTCAACGGCTTCCGCGCTTGTTTGCAGAAGGGCTTTGAGGACTTCTTCAAGGCTGCGGACGCTGATATATTCTGCTTGCAGGAGACAAAAATGCAGCCCGATCAGGCGGATTTCACGCCGGAGGGCTATCACATATACTTTCACAGCGCCGTAAAGAAAGGCTACTCAGGAACTGCCGTATTCAGCAAGACAGAGCCGATTTCTGTCACCTACGGCATAAACGGCACTCATCTTGACGAGGGTCGTGTTATCACCTGTGAGTACGAGGAATTTTACTTCGTGTGCTGCTATGTGCCAAACGCTCAGGACGGCCTGAAACGTATCGACTACCGAATGGAATTTGAGGACGATATGAGGGCTTATCTCTCGGAGCTTGACAAAAAGAAGCCTGTTGTCTACTGCGGCGACCTCAACGTAGCTCACGAAGAGATAGACCTGAAAAATCCCAAGACCAACCGCGGCAACGCAGGCTTTTCCGACGAGGAGAGAGGCAAGTTCACGGAGCTTCTCGGCGCAGGCTTTACGGATACATTCCGCAGACTGTATCCCGATACTGTTACATACTCATGGTGGTCTTACCGCTTCAAAGCCCGTGAAAAGAACGCAGGCTGGCGCATAGACTATTTTGTGGTCTCAGACAGGTTTATGGAGCGGGTGAAGGATTCGGAGATACTCACCGATGTAATGGGCAGTGATCACTGTCCTGTAATGCTGACTATTGAGTGACCATGCGGTGACAGGAATGACAGAGCGTGAACGGATATATTCGGATAATATCAGTAATATAGCAATGGAAATAAGCATTTCTCATGTCTGGAGAAAGCGTATATTTGCATTAAAAGGTGGGGAAGTACTGAAACTTTCGGCAAATGACAAGGATATTATCCCCGAATACATCAGAGATGTAATAGTTGACAATCATTTGTCTTTCACCATTCAGATAGTGGAGAAGTGTGAAGAAGAATATGATGAAGGACTGGTCATATTTAAATTCAGTTCGGATGAATTTTCGAAGATAACAGCATATTCTGGTAATAACCCTTTGATAATATGACAATTTAAAATTTTACGGGCGCATTTTGTGCGCCCGTAAATATTTATTCTGAAAAAGTTTTCTTGAAGCAAAGATAATTTCGTCCGTCCTCTTTACTATATATGGCAAAGCAGATATGCTCAAAGAGCTTTCCGTAGCCCTCGTCGGCTATGACCTTTCTAAAATACTCCGATACTTCATCGGGCTTGTTGCCGAAAGCTCCGCAGCTCCACACGCTTTCCGTCCTTTTCATAGGAGCCGTCGGCAGTTATTTTTATAGTCTCGTTTGCAACTGTGATATTATTTATAAGATCACTTCCTACCTGTAATGTCGATAACGTTGTACTCGGAAACAGCGCCTGTCTTGAAGGGGATAGCCCAGCCCGAAATACCTGAAGTCACGATGAAATCTGTATTTTCGCGGACCGTATGGCCGTATACGAAATCGTTTGCTTTTATCCACAGACCGATATATCCGGAGGGCCATATATGACCGCCATGGGTATGTCCGGAGTACACAAGGTCAACCTTTGACGCAGTCTCATTGTCATAGTCGTTTGGCTGGTGGTCCAACACGAGGGTGTACACATCAGGAGAAATACCCTCTGCAAGCTCGCCTATAGTCTTTCGAGACTCGTCATGCTTGTCGCGCCTGCCTATTATTGCGAAATTATCCGTTACCATTACAGCCTTGTCTTCAAGGACGGTAACGTTGTTTTTTTCAAGCTCGGAATACAACTCGTCGAGAGTAAAATCCCGATAGCCTTCCATATATCCCTTATCGTGGTTTCCGCTGACAAAGTATATACCGTATGTAGTTTTCAGCTCTCCAAGAGCCTTACAGGATTTTATCATATCGTCACGTTTTGAGTCGTCGTCCACAAAATCTCCGGCAATAACGACGATATCCGGATTTTCAGCCTGTATTCGCGCCATTTCCTTTGCCATAGCGTCTCCGTCAAGGGTTATGCCCACATGGGAGTCGGCAAAGCCGGCAATACGCAGTCTGCCGCCTGCTATGGCTTTATCTGTACTTATGGAATATGGTGTACACACGACATGGTGAGCGTTGTACCAGCCTATGCACAGATAGACCGCAGTAAAAAGTATTACTAGTATGCCCTCAATATTGTACCTGCGTTCTTTTTTTGTGACCCTTTTTAATATGCAAGCGATAAGGTCGGCTATGAGCCAGAATATTATAAGGTGCAGTATTACAACTATAGCACTGTAAAAATTTATAAAGCTGAGGCAGGCGATACCGGCTACAGGAATGATACTTGCAAGCCAGGAGAGCTTTTTGTGCCTTTCGCCAAGCCTTTTAATAAAGCTAAAACGATGAAACCGCGTTATAAGGTAAAATGCGCCGCCTAACGACATTAGCATGAGTATAACAAAAAGTAAGATCCAGAACATTGTTTCCCCCTGAGATATGGTAGTGTATCATATCCATAAAGTTGTATTTTACGTCTTTTTATAACTATAACAGTTTTTTGGAGTTATGTCAAGCTATGGGTAAAAAAACAGCTTTTTTGTTGCAAATAATCTTCTCTGCTGTTCATACTGTTGAAATCGGCAGAAACCTGTGTTATAATATGTGTAAGATTTTGTGGTAGTATGCTTATTTTTGGTCAGTGAAAAGGGGGAGAGCAGCTGATGAGCGTTAAGGTCGGAGAGCTCAGGATATCCGCTAAGGAGATAGCGGAAAAAATGGGAGCAGGCTGGAATTACGGCAATACACTTGAAGCGAATTTCAATGGGACTCCCGACGAGACAGTATGGGGAAATCCAAAGGCTTCGCAGGAAATGGTTGATACTGTTTCAGAGGCAGGCTTTGATACCGTGAGAATACCCATATCCTATCTGAGCAAGATAGACGACAGCAACGGCTATAAGATAAACGAGGAATGGCTCGGACGTATAGCTGAGGTAGTTGATTACTGCTATAACAGGGGAATGTTCGTTATAATCAATATGCACGGCGACGGTTATCATACCATAAATGGCGGCTGGCTCTTCTGCGACAGCGAGGATCAGGGCTATGTAAAGGAAAAGTTTGCGGCTGTATGGCGGCAGGTAGCTCTCCGCTTTGCAGACTATGACGAGCATCTTATATTTGAGTGCATGAACGAAGTATTTGACGGGATATATCATGATCCTGTGCCAGAATACTATGAGAATATAAACGATTACGATCAGATATTCGTGGATACTGTCCGTAGCGCCGGAGGTTGCAATACTCATCGTTGGTTGCTTGTGGCAGGCTGGAATACCGATATAAAGTATACCTGCGGCAATTATGGTTTCAGGTTTCCGGAAGACAGAGGAAATACAGCAGATGAGGGCAGACTTATGCTTTCTGTTCACTGCTACGACCCGTGGGAGTACTGCGGCGACGATATGAAAAAGATATTCCTGTGGGGAGAAAAAGGACAGGAAATAATAGAAATGAGCAATGCCGATCCCATAAACGATGCAAACTGGGGCGAGGAGGAGCATATAAAGGCTCAGCTCTCAATGCTCAGGGAGAGATACGTTGATAAAGGTATCCCAGTAGTGATAGGGGAGTTCGGCTGCATAGACAAGACATTTGAGCATTCTGTGTTACCTGACAGGATAGCTGAGAACCGCGCTTACTATGATGGATTTTTGGCCGGAACCGCGGCGAAAAATGGTATAGTTCCCGTTTACTGGGACAATGGCTACAATGGTCCAAATGGCTTTGGTCTTTTTGACCGCAGAAAGCTTACCAAGACTCAGCCAGAGCTTATCGAGGCTATAGTCTGCGGAGTGAAGAACAAGGACCCAATGTCGGGAAGAAGCGCATATATCGACAGGTATACAGGTTAATCGGTTCAGCTCAGGGCTTTCGACTGGCTTGTCTTCCTGTAATTAGGGACAGCTGTTGGTATGGGAAGCCTTTTCTTATTAAAGTTTCCCAGGTAATAAAGTTTAAGCTTTTGTGGCTCTATCTATAATGGGGTCAGAATAAGGTTTTATTCAATGCAAAACTATTGAATATTGAAAAACATATTTTCAGATTCAATGGTTTGCGTAAAATTAGTGGATTGGGTTTGTGAAATATAATGAAGAGCTCCCGAAGACGGTATGTACCGCCTTCGGGAGCTCTTGCTTTGGGGGTTATGATAAAGGATTTTAGGAATTATCAGATACTGGTGTTATATTAACATTGGAAAATGTGAAGTACTTGGAGTATTCATCCTCTGAACCTTTACGGTAATGTACATGGTTAGGCGTTCCTGTGCTGAATTCAATGTCTGAATTGAATATGATATAGTCCCTGCCATTCATGTCTCTGAGCGTACACTTGATCCTACAGTTTTTATCGTCGTCATTTGCGATTATTTCGAGGGCATCTCTGATCTTATCAATGCCAAATGCAGTTACAGTGCCGTCTTGTGTGCAGTCGTCGCCTATATCGAGCTCATCGGGAGAATATGAGACGGAGACTATATTGAAGTATACCTGAACAGCAGTTGCTGCCAAAGATTCAACATTGCGTCCCTCCTTGATACCATCTATCTTCCATTCTCCGTTTTCATTTTTAATGCTAAAGGTCAGCTTTGTACCGACTCTGTCATTAGTATAGCTGCTGAATGGCGAAGTTGCTGCAAATCTTGAAGCCTTAAAGTAGTCTGTAAAGTTGGAAAACTCTGTATTTACCACAGGCTCACCGCTGTAGAAGTCCTTGTCTTTTATCATATTATTTGTGCAGGCATATAAGCTGCCTTTGTAGGTTATGAATCCACATGTCTTGTATTCAAGTTCTGCGGCGTCAATGGTATCGCCGTTTTCGTATTCGCTCAAATCATTTCCAAAATCTTCCTGTAAATATAAAGTGGTCATTGATGATAATTCAATATCTCCTTCATTATATATACTGGAAGAATTAATAAGCTCATTCTTGAAATCATCGGTGAATATGCTAAACAATGCATTTTTCAGGTCATCGCCCGACTGTATCTCCGAGTCTGTTACACGGCAGTATGTCTCCTCGTGACTGCCTTCATCAGGTCGCTTTGAATTGAAAACAGTGAAGGTTAAGGCGTCATTCTCGTCAATGTCTACATCATGATAATAGAGTACTTTTTCATAATGTGCTAATTTATCAGTAAGCTCAGCTGCGATTTCATTGTATTCTCTCAGCTCTGATTCTGTGACAGAGGCGGTCGTTGCCGTTTCTGTTGTTTTGCTTATATTTATTGTTGTGGTTGACTGGTCTGTTGTATTAATAACGGACGGTCTTTTCTTCAAGAGCATCATGCTTCCTGTGATGCCGCCTACAGCGAGTACTGCTGCAGCTGCTATACTTGTGTATCTGTGCCATAAGGGCCGATTGTAGCGTTCTACGCCGCTTACTACGACTCCGTCCTCGCCGTCGTCTTTATTTGTCTTTTTATCTGTTTTTATGTTGCTTTCTATATTATACTTTCTTTCGCTCATAGCAAAGATTCTCTCCTTTTCCTCGTCGGTAAGAACGGGGAAGTCCTGAGCGATCTTTTCTATATCCATATCGTCCAGCTCCTTGAAAAAATCATGATTTTTCATATCAATCCCTCCTTGCCTATACCTGCTTCGGCGAGCAGAGCTTTAAGCTTGAGCTTTGCACGGCTGCTTCGCTTCTGAACGGCTGTGGCTGTCATAGAGACGCTTTGGGAGATCTCCTTCGCGGTACGATTGTAATAGTATTGTTGTATTATAATAGTGGAATCGGGTTCGCCCAGTTCTTTTATCTTGTTCATTATTATACCTGCAAGTTCCTTCCGCTCGGTATTCTCAACAAGCCTTTCATCTGTGCCGAACTCTTTTTCGTCATCGTCATCCAAGGATACGCTTCTAATATTCTGAAGACTGAGCCTGCGGTAAGCGTCAATAGCAGTATTTCGTGATACCGTGCCGATAAAGCCTTTTATATCCCCTGAAAAATCGGTATCTTTATCGAGCCTCTTGTATACCTTCAGAAAAATATCGCTTACACAGTCCTCTATATCCTCGCGGGAACCGCTGTTACGCAAAACATTTATAACGATGGCATATACATAGTTGCAGAATTTATCAAAGATCGCTCTGTGACATTTTTGCTTTGACTCCGCCAGAAGCAGGCGTAGTTCAGTTTCTGTCATCGGGAACTCCTCCTTTATTGAATGCATTCGTAAGTATAATCGAAATACAGCCATTAATTCAGACATATTATTCTAACATTTTTTTCGAAAAATCGCAAGCACTTTGAAAAACAGAAAGAAATTATTGAAAAACAATAATTTACTATTGACAAATGATATTTTATGTGCTATACTATAGTTACAGTAAAACAATATCAAAGGAGAGCGGACTTATGTGGAACAAGGATAAATCACTTATTTTATCGCGTATTCTTACCGTAGCTGCGGTAATGGCAGCGATAATAGTAGCCTTTTTTATACCGGCTATAGCCGAGTGGTATGAGTATGAAATGTCAGTTGAAGCAAACAGTGTTTTCGACAGGAGTAGTATGTTCATCCCCATGTGCATTACTTTATATGTATGTGACGCACTTGCCCTGGCGGCGCTATGGAACCTTAATATACTCCTCAGGAACATAAACAAAAATGAAGTATTTATACAGAAAAACACAAATTGCCTGCGGAGAATATCGTGGATATGTATGGGCGTGGGCGCTATGATGATGATATTCGGGCTGTGGAGCTAAATATTCGTATTCTTCGGTATGTGTGCGCTCATGTTCGGACTTATAATGAGAGTGTTGAAAAACGTGTTTGAAAAGGCAGTAGAAATAAAGTCGGAAAACGACTTTACTATATAACGGAGGTGTTTTCCATGCCGATTATAGTAAATCTTGATGTTATGATGGCAAAGCGGAAGATGTCCTCACAGGAGCTTGCTGAAAAGGTGGGTATTACCACTGCTAATCTTTCGATACTCAAAACAGGCAAGGCAAAGGCTGTCCGCTTCTCTACCCTTGAAAGAATATGCGAAGAGTTGGACTGCCAGCCAGGAGATATACTGGAGTATAGGAGAGAGTGAGCAGTATTTCAGGGGAGCCATGATACAGGGATAATAATATAAACAGGAGCCGGAAGGTCTCTGGACATAGTGACAGGTATAATACTTACTATATACATATTTATAGTAAGTGAACTTAAGGAGGTAAGCTTATGAAAAAGATGGTAGTAGCAAGGCGTGAACTTAAATGTACATACAATCTTGATGTAGCACTGTGTGTAATGAATTTCCTCGTGTGCTCAGTGCTCTGTGCAGGGGGTAGCGAATGGCTCAATATAGGAGGCGTTATAGCTTTTATCACGGCGATACTGCCTATAGGCTTCCGACGGCTTTATTATAAGGACGAGCCTGTGCCGACCGCGGCTGGAACGGTATTGGCAGTATACAGGGTGATACAGATTGCTCTGCTCCTTTACGGTATTGACTATTTCCTCATAGCAGATGTGTGATATGAAGATCAGTGATGAGCTGAAAAAAGAGATAAAGCGTACCGTTCTGGAACTGCTGCTCCTGCTGTGCTTGCCGCTGATAGTTGTGACAGGAGTCTGTATAAAAGAACACTTTGACAAGCATTTTACACATTTCAACGCGAAGAGAACAGCCCTTATGGAAGAGATATTCGATATAAAGGTCGATGACAGCGTTAAGCTGATACGTTATGACGATAACAGTATACTTGCTGCGATAACAGAAACGCTGAAGCTTGAAACGGACGATTATGAGCGGTTCATGTCAGAAAATGTCAATGCTGAACTGGAACTTGACGAAAGCCGCAAAGGCAGAGACTTCTTATTATATAAGTATAAATATAAGTCTAAAAATGTTAGTAAGCAGCTGAGTGTCGAATCGCTGGAAAACGGAAAATATCTGATAACCCTGACCTACTGGGATTAAGGAGGAGACAATAATGAATGATAATTATTTAGGAGAGGTACAGATTGTTCCTGAATATCAGGCAGTTGCCTTAAAAAAGGAAAAGCCGGAATACTCAAGAGCAGAGGTAGTGCTTTCGGTATTCGCGTTTACAGCCGCGTTCTTCATTATGAGATATGTGGTATTCAACGCAATGGGCTTCCTGACCACGGGACTGATGTTCGCTGTCATTACCGGGGCAATAGTTTACATGAAAAAGAGAAAGTGCAGCTTTACGCGCTTCAACAGGCTCCATGGGGCAGTTCTCTACATATTCAGCCTTGTGTTTTCCATAACTGCCAACGATTATATAAAGGAGCTCAATGCCTTCTTTATACTTGGAGCCGGAGCGTATTTAGTATATTCGGTCTCGGCGGGAAACAAGGAAACTGACCGCTATCTGCCCTTTGCTATGTGCAAGGCGCTGTTCGAGTATCCCTTCTCACATTTCGGGAAGCAGTGGGCTGTAACTCAGGATCGCCTCTCAAAGACAAGGGCTGGCTCCAATGTGAAGTATATACTCACGGGACTGCTCATAACGGTGCCGGTAACGGCTGTAGTAGCGGCTCTGCTCATGTCTGCCGACGACGGTCTTATGAATATCCTCAGCGGCATATACGAAAAGGTATTCAGCCTCGAAATGTGTGACATAATAGAACAGCTGATTTTTGCAGTTCCGTTTTCCATGTATCTTTTCGGTATGCTGTACGCAAATGCTCACCGCAGTAAGATAAAGCCCCTTGAGGAGCAGGGCTGTATACAGAAGCTCTACGGAGTGCGCTTCATAAGCAACCTTGTGATGTATACGGCAGTAACGCCCCTTTGCATACTCTATGTGCTGTTCTTTATCTCTCAGGCAAACTACTTCCTCTCAGCCTTCTCAGGCTCTCTGCCGGAGGGCTACACCTACGCGGACTATGCAAGGCAGGGCTTCTTTGAGCTCTGTGCGGTAGCTGTGATAAACCTTGCAGTGCTCTGCGGCATAAGCCTCTTCTCAAAGAAGACAGGCAGGGAGAAGCCGGCGGCTCTTAAAATATACAGCGTCGTGCTCAGCGTGTTCACTATCATACTCATTGCTACGGCTATGAGCAAAATGGTGATGTATATTTACAATTACGGACTTACAGAGCTGAGAGTATATACGAGCTGGTTCATGGTACTGCTTGCTCTTGTATTTGTACTGATAATAATAAAGCAGTTCAGGTATGATATGAAGTTTACAAAGCGCCTTTCAGCAGTATTCGTGGTCATGTTCGCAGTGCTCTGCTTCTCCCGTCCGGAGTCGGTCATCGCAAGATACAACATAGCTATGTACAACTCCGGATACCTTGAAGAGCTTGACAGGGACGCCATACTTGAAATGTCCGCTGACGGACTGCTTGCAGCATACAATGAGGGAGCACTGACAGCTGAAGTTATATGTGAGTATTCGGAAGAATACGATCCCTTCGACAGATTCGGGAACTATAACCTCTCCTCAGTTATCCTCGGCAGCAAAATGAAGTAAATAAATACCGGACCTGAAAACAGGTCCGGTATTCTCGGATATGAGATTAATGAAATAGATAAAGAGAAGTATAGTGGTATATAAGCGGAGTACTCACAGCCGCCGCTGTGAGTATGAGTCTGCTTTCAGACGGAGCAGACTACTACTCATAATATATTATAAGCTCAGTCAAATCAAGTCTTATGCGTGAAATGTAGCTACATTTTCGTGAAATGTTATGCTAGTTCACAATTTGTTAACATATAAGAAGAAACTTCTGTCTCAGTATTCTATCATTATATCGGCTGTGAAAATGCCTTTTTCCCACTTGAAGGAGAGTATCCCGTCAAGCTGGCTGACGGCTGCCGTGACGCTGCTAACGCCTATTCCGTGACCGAAGCCCTTCTTTTTTGTGGTGAGGTTTTCCGTATCCACTTCGTCAGAGGAGTTCATTACGCAGATACGCAGTTTCTTGTTATTCTGTATAAGTGATATATATACGAATTTGTCGCTTGACGAGCAACTTTCCGCTCCCTCTATAGCATTGTCGAGAAGGTTTGCGATTATTCGGCAGAGCAGGAGCTCATCGATATTTATCTCGTCAGGGAAGACTACCTTGCAGGAAAATGTCAGACCCAACAGAACGGCATGATCCCATTTCATGTTTACTATAGCGTCTATGGAGGATATGCCGGTATAGCATACTCCGCCGGCTGAATTCAGGGAGGAGTAGAGCTTGTCAAGGTGTTCTACTGCCTGAGAGTCCTCTCCCTGTGTGAACATTATCTTTGTAGCCGAGAGCTGATTTCCGATATCGTGTCTCAAGCGGCGTATCTCGGTATACTTTTCTTCGATGAGCCTGTAGTTCTCTTCCTCGGACTGTAGTCTCTGCTCCATGAGCTGTAGCTTTATGGTGTTGGAGTAGGTATCGAAGAAGTCGAATACAAATATATTCAGAAGCAGTATACCCAAAACGGATACAATGTATACGATAGTCCTCTGGGGAGCAAGATCGTAGGAGATGAATATACCGTCAAGGAAAACGAGACTTACTAGCGGTACGAATATTATCAGGAGCCAGTTCTTGAATGGGATGTCCCTTTGCTTTGGCTTAAGGTATTCGGCGATATATATTGCGAACCAGAAGCAGAATATTTTTGAGCATGCCATAGTTATATACCGTCCAACGCCAGTGCACAACTCTGCTTCGGGAGTGCCTATATTCAGAAGGTTAAGAGCGCCTGTGGGGAGGAGCTCAGAGGTGACCTTGATAACAATGAACACAAGACAGTAGAAAACAATGCTTCGCAGCTTGCTCCTGAACATTACAACAGAGGTCACCAACATAGTTGTAAATATTACAGGTAGCTTGACCCACTGGGGGTATAGCTTTAGGGAACCGAACAAGAAGGAGATCAAAAAGCCTCCAAGCATCGGCAGTAGCATGAAAACAGCAGGGTACCGGCATTCGTTCTTCATTATTTTATACAGGAAAAAGGCTATGATGCCGGCGTCGCACATACAGTTCACAGCTTCTATGATGATATTGGAGTTATTCATCAGCTCCACCTACTTCTACTGTAATCCATAAAGCACTGTTTTATATTCTTTATATGGTTGCGGCTGGCGAAAAGAGTTGTGCCATTATTCAGTATAAGCTCATTTTTGCGGATATAATCAATATTGGCAATATTTACGAGACTGCTCTTGTCAAGCCTTACGAACATGAGGTCAGCGAGCTTTTTTTCGCACTCCGAAAGAGTGCCTTTTGTGAAGAAGTCGCCGTTTTTTGAATGTATAAGCAGCTTATGGGAAAATACCTCGATAAAGAGCACGTCGTCCGTGGACAGCTTTTCGGTCTTTTCTCCGTCGGACGCGAGGATATACCGTGTATTCCGGTAGTACTCATGCACAGCATCGTCGAGCTGCTTCATATAGACAGAGCGGGGCTGATTTTTCAGGATATACCTGAAGGCTCTCACAGCATAGCCCTGACAGGCGAATTTTTCGTAGCTCGTGAGGAATATGATTATCACCTTATCGTCGATATTTCTCAGGAATTCCGCGGTCTCAAGTCCGTTCAGACCCGGCATTTCAATATCGAGTACGATGATAGCGTACTTACCCTTTGTGAAGTCGGCGAGCAGCTCCTTTCCGCTGCTGAATTCATCAAAGGAGTATTCGTTCTCATGTGACTGGAGCAGGCACAGGTCTTCCCTTACTTTGGAAATACACTTTTGCTCGTCGTCGCATATAGCTATGTTCACAGACCGTGCCCCCTTTCACTGTCATAAATAATTATGCAGCTGTTTACAGTTTATTCTTTGATAGGACATACTGATGCAGCTGCTCGGACATATCATTGCTATTTGATTATACTATATAATTCACAGTTTGTCAATCGGTTTTGAACAATTTCTAATAATAAAATGAATAAATTATGAACAATAGGTGCATTTCACGCTCAAATTCTACACTTTACGAATTTCAGTTGCATTTATCCAGCCAGTATATTATAATATAACATAGTTGCGCAAGGTATGCACTTTCTCCGTGAGAAGGTGCGCCGTGGAGCGCGATGGGGGATATAAAAAAAGGAGATTTAGTGAGATACATGAAATGCAGCATAATTATTCCTTATGCTTTTTCGACAGAAAGAGCATTGCGGCTATTTCATTCACTTGAGAACCAGGATTTCAGCAAGAGCGACTATGAGCTTATCTTTGTAAATTACGGTAAGCAGGATAGTCTGTGTGATCTTATCACTAAGAACACGTCAAAGCTTAATGTAAAGTATGTGGCTCTGTACGGCGAAAGGATAGGAAAGGCGAGAAATCTTGGGATCAGAAAAGCCTCCGGTGAGCTTGTCATATTTATAAACGGTGATGAGATAGCCGACAGAAACTTTGTCTCGGGACATTATGATACCTACAAAAAACTGGGCAGACCAGTCATTCAGTTTGGTCTTACCAAGCAGGTCTTTGAGGACAATGAAAAGGGCTTTCCGGAAAATAATGAGCTTTTCCGCAGCGGTATACGCTACTGGCTCACAGAGCCGGAGAAATACGGACTGGAAAAGGGGAAGAGCTATTATTATATAAAGGACATCAGGCTGAAAATGCTTGAGCCTTACTGTTATGATTTTGATAAAGTGCATTACAAAATGATATTTACCAAGACCTCAAATCTGTCGGTCCCTATGGAATGTATAAAACGCTACGGTGCTCTTGACGAGGATTTCCGGGGACAGGAGATAGAGGACTGGGAATTCGGATACAGAATGATGAAGAACGGCGTTGAGATAGTATACAATCCTCAGGTGTCGGTGCTTCATCTCTACGAGAAGGAACAGTACGACAGCAAACGTTATTGCGAGTGGAAAAACAATCTCGATACCATGCTTAATAAATACAACGACAGGTTCCTCGATGAGCTCACACAGTTTAGGAGCTTTTTCGACCCTGTTCGCAGAGAACGCCTGAATAAGGCTGAACCAAGCAGAAATATCTGGCTTGAGGTGTACAAGCACCTTGAGCGCACCGCAGGAAAAAAGACTCTTGCGAATGTAAATTGACGCTTTCCCCCCCAATACAACCTCCTCTGTTCCCTTCCCTGTGTTCATGGGGTTAGTATTCTTCATTAGTAAAAGTCTGAGGAACTCTTCCTCAGACTTTTACCTCTCTAACTTATGTCCTTTGGCAGGCTGAAAAGTCCGGCTGAGGGGCTTTTTTTGTATAACTGAAACGCGGCCGGCTGTATCTAAAACGATGCGATCGGCTGTATAATGCTCAAACGCCCCTTTAAGCTATGCTTAAAGGGGCGTAAATTACTTCTGTGTTATAAGGGAAAGTACATAAAATATTATTATGTGATGAAGCATAATGTCTTACGGTCTGAAAACTGGGGTGTTATTCAAAAACTACGCCCCAGCCTGCACTTACCTTGCGGTACAGGCGCATTTTTTCCTTCTTCTTCTGTACCTTGAGCAGATAAACAACTCCAATAAGCACAAGAAGAGTAAGAACAGCACCGATTATTATTCCGATAATGAGCTTCTCCTTAAACATGAAGAGGGCAGCTGCCCATATAATGATCGCAGCTATCAGTATTATCGGAAGACAGAATGAAGCAAAATTTCTGTTCTTTATCTTTATGTAGTGCTGGATATCTCTTATACTGAAGCATTCATAGTTACGAGCGATGAAGTTATCAGGCTGACACCACTTACAGAACGCAGAAAGATTTTCAAACTTTGCTGTGTAGTCCTGATAATCGTGGAACTTCTCGTTGTATCTTGTAACTCTGTAATATACTATAACAGCCTGTCCCTGCTGCTCAGCGTCCATAACATGTATTATGGTGCCTACTTCAGCCTGACCGCGCATAGCCTTGGTTACAAGAAATTTTCGGTCAACCGCTTCATCAATATTGAGCAAATAATTCATAGCTATCCCTTTCCTTAACGCGAAATATGATGTCCTGCGCCTCTGCGCAGAGTCCGTACAAAGATTATGGTTTTGATAATTGCCGCAATGATATAAGTATATTATACCATAGTTCTGCGGAAAATGCAACCCCAAAACTTTGTTAATTAATGTCAAGCTTAAAAGAACGCTTCATAAGCGCTTTATGAAAAACGCTCGGGACTTACTTTTTTAAGTTGAGATTAGCTTTAGCGATCTTCTTTCTGTCTTTTGCCTGCTTGAGCATATCTTCCTTAGACATACCTGCGTCACCGGGAATATCTGCTGATGGGGCAGCAGTAGGAGCTGAGGGTGTAGAGCCTGCATCGTCGTCACCAAGGAAGCTGTTGAGACGCTTCTTAAAAGCACTCTCGCCGCCAGGCTTGGAAGTAAGAGTAACGCTTACGCTCTGTGACTGCTGATAGGTACTTGTCCTCATATTTCCACCGTGTACTGACTGACCGGTGTAGCCCTGTCTGTACGGAGCAGCATTCATGCCCTGAGGGAAGCCTCCCTGCTGAGGATAGCCCTGCTGTGGGTAACCCTGCTGGGGATAACCTGGCTGAGGATAACCCTGCTGCGGGTAGCCCTGCTGGGGATAACCTGGCTGAGGATAACCCTGCTGCGGGTAGCCCTGCTGGGGATAACCTGGCTGAGGATAACCCTGTTGCGGGTAGCCCTGCTGGGGATAACCCTGAGGATAGCCGTGGGGGTAACCCTGCTGGGGATAGCCCTGTGGGTAGCCCTGCTGCTGATTTTGGTTTATATTTGGGAATCCGCTTGCGCCCTGCTGCTGAGCCTCCTCGGGATGTTCATAGAGAGAGTTGGGGGCTCCGTCCTTATTGCTAGTTTCGTTGTTGAACGGATTAGAGGAATCAACGTCTATGCCGTTTGCAAATTCAGCAGGTGCGCCGAAATCTGCTTCGTCGTAGCCACTGAGGAAGTCCGGTGCTTCTGAAGCAGGGACGAGAGTTGCCGCAGATACTTCCTCATCTGGAGAAAGTACTATCTGACAGCTGCTGTTGTCCACACTTGAATTTACCAGAAGACCGAGAGCTTCGTCGTCGGGTCTGAAATAGCTATAATCGTCAAGAGAGATAACGATGAGCTGCTTTGCAATAACGCGCTTCGCGGTAATTATGGACATTACTGCAATCTTTGCAGCGGAGACATCCTCAACTGCGCCTTCGTTTATGGATACAGAGGATACGCCGGAGAAGATATCTCCGGTATCAGCGATAATAAGGCAGAGACAAGCATCATACTGCGTTAGCTCGGGTCTCTTCTGCTTTAATGTTTCCGCAAAGTTCTTGGCTGTGTTGTATAATGAGCCTATTTCCATAAAAAACACCACTTTTCTATTATTTATTGAACGCAGTGAATGCGTTTGAGCCTATAAGAAAAGATCATTCGATCTCCACTTGTTTGCTGAGGGCAGCTGCCTTTCTTTCAGCGGCAGCCTCCTTGTTTTCAGCTACACGCTGATTTATCAGGTTAAGCTTCTCTTTGATGAGATCCTCGTCATAGATACAGGAGAGAGAAATATCGTCCTCTGTACCGAAGCGGGATCTTTTGCTGAGATTGTTCTTTATGACGGTCTTGAAAGTTTCAAGGTTTATGAGTTGACTTGTGATTATAGTATGGTAATCAAGAAAATCGTACTCGCTGCCGAAGGATGTATAGAGTCCGTCGGTAGAGCCATAGAGAGCTATCAGCTTTTTATTTGGCGCATAGAAGCTGCTGAACATACCTGCGGCGTTTGAATTGCACACAGAAGCTGTGACGTTGGCAGGTGCAGCTTCATTATATTCCATTGGCATAACAGCCTTACCGTCCTCAAAGATAGCCACGAGACTTCCGTCACCAATCTGTACGCCGAAGGTATAATTATCGCCTGCGACAGCAACGACGAGAGTAGAGCCATAATAGGATTCCGGCAGTATAGTCTCGAACTCCTCTTCAGTGAACTTGCTTCTTTCCTCTTCGGTAACAGGATTTTCCGCAAGGTGTTTTTCGATCCTTACATTCCAGTTTGAGATGATCTGCTTCTCGATATTTTTTATTATGAGCTTATGATTCTCGGGAAGGTTAGCTTCCAGAGCCTCGCGGTCCTCGTAGTATCTGTCGATAGCCTCTATAGCTGCTTCGACAGCGAATTTGGAACCGATGTGACTTCTGAAGTGCTTTTTGCTTCCGTGTCCGTCGGCAACGACAGCGACAGCATAATGATCTCCTATCTTGAAAGCAGAGCTGTCCTGACAAACTAAATTTGTTTTTTCATGACTTGCGCCCATTACCGAATGGCTGAAGCCGTTGAACATATTTTTTCAGTCCTCCTCAGGAATAGATTCTGTTATTACCAACCTGTATCGAATGGTACGTCGTCTCCGTCGTTAGTAGTGCTCACAAGTTCCTGGATCTGCTGACCGAGGAGCTTCTGCTTGGCGGCAAATACATTTTCCTCGCCGAGCTCCTGACCGGTATCGTCAGAGAGTGTCATACTCTTGCTTCCGATCTGAGCTGATGTAACGGCGATGATCTTTATCATCTGAGCGAGCTGACCGCCTGAGTAGGCGTGAACGACGGTATCCTTCGAGCCAGTGAACTCAGCAAGGATATTGTCGTTTGCTTCCTGACCTATACCAAGAGCGGCTTTTAGGCCGAACTTGTACCAACTGTTGGTCTGGAGCTCTCTGAGTCCCTCCTTATAGTCGTCGGAAGGATATCCGTCAGTCATAAGGAATATAACGGGAGCGAAGGAAAGCGAAGGTGAATTGAGGAAGCTGTTTCTTGACATTCTGTGGTTGAGCTCCTTAAAAGCAGCGCCCATGCTTGTAACGCCGCTTGCACGGAGTCTTGCCCACTCGAAGTCTTCTATCGGTATAGGATTGGAGTACATCCATCTTACTTCTGTGGAGAAGGTAAGAACAGCGACTTTAACATCTGTATCAGCCTCGCCGACTCTGCGTATCTCGGGGATAAGCTCCTCCATAACGGTATTGAGCTCGCCCATCTTTTTACCTTTCATACTTCCTGAGGTATCTATCAGGAAGAATACTACAAGGCTCTTTTTAGAAACGCTTGTAGCGCTAAGGGGATCATCGTCAAAATCGAGAATGCTGTCGTCTGTTTCGGGAGCTGAAGATACAGTTTCATTTTTATTTGAATCGTCCGAAGGAGTAACGTTCTTGTTCTCTTTTACTTCGGGTTCTGTAAAACGTTCATTGCTCATAATTTACATACATCCTTTCAGTATTACTGCTCTGGCAAAAGCAGTTTAGATCTGTGCTTTTACTTCGCCGAAATCGATCTCGAGCCCCTGCCATACAGGGAAGCCCTTGCCGGGAGCGATATCGTAAAATGCTCCGTCAGGCATTTTTGCCTTCCATTGTCTGTCGGAACAATTCTTGATTCCGAGGACACCCTGCTTGACTTTATTCTCGACAAGCTCGCCTGCAACAGACGTAAAGTCATCGGATTCGGGAACTATCTCGCAGGTATAGAATTTACATCCAAGATAGAGAGGGGTGCGGTAATCGCGGTTGCTGAAACCGATGGTAACGAATTCCATTCCGCATTTCGGACACTTGAAGGTCTTCTCATTATGTTGTATAAACATAGAACTGAAGTTTGTCCTTCCGCAGCCGCACTGTATGATTTCTGCTCTGAGGCGTATGAACAGCTTTTGCCATTCGTTCTCGATGATACGCTTAGTAGGATCCGAAACGCCCGTAGTGAAGGAGCGTATGAAGGCGTCCTTGATATAATCGGGGTAGATCCTCCAGAATTTGATGATATTGTCGTGTATGCCTCTTACGGGGCGGTTTGAATCGTCGTTTGGGTCATAAACGAATACTGCGTTCTGACCATAGTGTTTGAGCTCTGACGATTCGGTAAGGCAGACATCCCTTACGACCTTTTCGCCCTCCATAGGATCTCCTCTGAAGAGGAGCTTGAAGAGAACTACCGCAAGAGAGTACTTATCGGTCTGTACATTCGGCTTGGCGATGCCTCTTACGACTTCGGGAGCCATATATCCGGGCTTACCGCCGATACCGAAGTTGCTTCCGTCAGGAGCGATGTTATCACAGTCGCAGACGAGGACGGCTCCTGTATTCACATTAATGAAGAAACCTCCGTCGTTAAGGTCCTGATAGCTCTTTCCTGCACGGTGGAGCTGTCGGAAAGCGTTTACTATATTGATGACGCAGGTCACCATAGCACTTAGGGTATTGAATTTGACGGGACGTTTCACACCACGTCCCGTAAGTGGGTCAATCTCCAGCTTGTAGGTATTAAGTATATCAACGAATGAGTCGAAGCCTTCAGGCTTTAGCTCCATGATATAACCGAATGTACCGTCCTCCATTTCCTTTGTGAGGTATTTCGGCCAGAGGAATTTATTGCTGGGCGGGCCGTCATTTATATTATTCTGGAGGTTCTTGCGGAATGCGGAGGGCTTGGACATCTTATTGATGTCGTACCATTTGAGTGCCCATTTCTGACCGTTGAAGCGGACGAGGTAAACTATACCCTGACCACCGCTACCGATGACGCTCAGGACCTTGGCTTTGCCGCCGAATTCCATCTCGACCTCCTGACCTATTTCAAGCTCTATCATAATATGATCTCATCCTTTCTTACTTAGTCAAGCTCATATTCTTCAGCCGAGGTCACGAGGATGAACCTTATTCCAGTGGCTAAACAGTATTTATGAACATAAGAGTTTTCTATGCAGTATATCACTAAGTTAGGGCAGTAGGAGAAAGCATTTGCGTCAATAAACTTGATACTTTCCGGAAGGAAGAGCTTTCTGAGCTTATCGCAGCCGGAGAAGGCTTCCGCGCCGATACTGCTGACGCTTGGCGGTATCTCTATTACCTCGAGGCTCGTACAGAAGGAGAAGGTGCTGTCCTCAATCTCAAGAACGCCGTCTGGTATCTTTACGACAACTAGGTTAGAGCACTGACTGAAAGCGCCCTGCTTGATTATCCTCAGACCCTCCGGGAGTTCAAGACCTCTCAGCCGTTTGCACGAGGAGAAACAGTACTCGCCGATAGCAAGGAGAGTTGAGGGGAGTTTTATTGTCCTGAGGGAACCGAATTTATCGAAGCAGAATGCTTCGAGCTTAGTATATCCGTCAGGTATTACTATATTTCCACTGAGCCTGTATCTCAGGGCGTTACGAGGCATGAAGACCATTTCGTTTATATCAACGGGTCTCTTTCTAACGTTTTCATTCTTTCTGCTGTCCTCATCGTCGTCGTCAATCACTTTGAGGTGTGACTCGTAGGGCCAGCCAAGAAGGTATGTAAAGCAAGCTATAACGAATTCAGAGGCGTTGTCTGAGAGAAACAGATCACCTAACATGAAGCTCTTGGCTTTCATTATAGACATTTCTCTGTTCTCGTCTTCAAGAAGCATCCTGAATACGCCCGTTTTGTACATATTAATAAGAAGACGTCTTTCCTTGTCGTAATCCGGAATATGGTCGCTGAGAAGACCGATAAATCTGTCCTCGTTTGCAACGGCTCGTGTTCCGTCGTTTACTACGATCGCACGAAGCTCATGCTGGAATTCCATTGTATTCTCAAAACCCTCGATATTTTGAGGGACAGGAGCTCCGCATCCGGGGCAGGCAGTAAGCTTCGGGTCAAGTGGTGCGTTGCACTTTTCGCATTGCATGGTTTCTCCTCCTGACATAAGAATATATCAGCACAAATATATAAAATATGCGTATTATATTGTTATCACGTTTAGTATAACACTTTTCCACATTGATGTCAAGGGAAAAAGAGGGGCTTATATAAAATTGAATTATCTTTTACAAAAATCGTTATCAGTATTTGTGCAAATTTTTTAAGTTCATAACAGGGCGTAATATCGGGCAAAAAAATTAGCGGCAGCATTGGTGGTGCCAATTTTTTTGTAAAGAGAAGTTTGAAATTAACCACAGGTATAAAATTGATTAAAATGCATAGATTTTTTTGATTAATTTTGTTTATCACGCAATGCACTGATTTACAAAAAGTTGTTGAAATTTCTAAAGAAATGTGATAAAATGGATTATGGATATCAATCGAGGACTTATACAGGGGTAATGCCGTATGCTTGCGTAACAAAAGAAAGGTATATGAGAAACGTTGGCGGATATCCGGCGGCAGTATCAGGTCTAATTGATTTAAGGAGGTTCGATATAATGAACAGAAACAAGAAAAAAAGCGTTTGCAGAAGCGTTGCAGCCTGCGTACTTTCTGTTGCCATGCTCCTTACCGGCGGCTGCGGAAGGAATAATGGCAATGCTTCTCAGGACGGCGGAACGATATACGTTATCGCTAAGCAGCAGCTCAGCTTCTGGGATGATGTAAGAACAGGCGCTGAGGACGCAGGAAAGGAACTTGGCTACGATATCGTATACAAGGTCGCAGAGGGCGATAACGACTATGCTTCGCAGGTACAGTTTATCCAGAACGCTATAAGAGACAAGGCAAAAGCTATAGTTATTGCTCCTAACAGCACAACAGACCTCAACGAAACTCTTCAGAAGGCTGTTGATGCTAATATCAAGGTAATTTCGATTAATTCGGATATTCAGCAGGATTCAATGAATCCGATTTCACTTTCTCTCGTTAATTCCTCAGACAGGAACGGCGGCGTAGCTGCTGCAAGAAATGCGGCAAAGGGCTGGCGTGATAAAGGAAAGAATCTTGATGAGATCGGCAATGTAGCTATCATCGGTCATACTGCTTCAACTGCTGAGCAGCGTATCGAGGGCTTTGTAGATTCTCTCAAGAGGTCTATCGGAAATGCTAATCACGTTACCTTCCCGGATGTTAATCCTTTTGCAGCTATGATGGGCGGCGGAGATGCTGCTGCTTATGGCGGTGGAGACGACGCAGCTGCTTACGGCGCAGGAGAAGATGCTGCTGCCAGCGCTGAAGGACAGGAAGGAGATGCAGAGCTCACAGATGAAGAGAGGGCAGCTCTTGAAGCAGCTGAGATAAACGGAGCTGCTGACGAGCGTATCCGTAAGGAAATTGAAAAGAAGTTCATTATCGGCGAGCAGTGCTCAAAGAGAGAGGATGCAAAGGCAGAAGCACGCAACCTCATCACTTCAAATGATAATATCTCTATCATGTTCGGTACGAATACAGTTACAACTCTCGGTATCTGTGACGCGATAAATGAGTTGGGAATGTCCGGTAAGATACTTGTTGTAGGCTTCAATTCAGACGAGGAGGAGCTCACCTACATCAGGACAGGCGTTCTTTACGGCGTTGTAGTACAGAATCCTTACGTTATGGGTTATGTTGGCGTTAAGTTTGCATGTAATGCTATCGGTGGAACACAGGTATCTCACCACCTTGATACAGGCGTTACATTCGTTACTGCCAACAATATGAACGATGAATTTGTTCAGCTCGTTCTTCACCCGAATGCCGCAGATAATTAATGGAGGTGCGAAAATATGGCAAATAAAAAGAAACTGGGTGCCTCAGCCGGATATATATTTGCGGCTATCCTTGTTACGATAATGTACATTCTGAATACGCTGCTCGTTGAGAGTATCTACAGAAACAATACAAACGTTTCAAGAGCTACACAGCAGGCTACAAGAGCTCTTAATGTAATAAACAGTCAGCTTGCAGAGGTTAACACCAATAGCGTTGGTCTCGCTGCAAACCTCTATGATAACCCACTTGAAATAATCAGTGATACAGACCGTATCTATGCTAATATCGAAGCTGCTGAGAAACAGTTTGAAGCAGTTTCGGGTCTTTCAGACGCAGCTACCAAGCGTTACAATTACGCTAAGTCGGTTATCGCTACATTCAGAACGAGGCTTGAAAGCCTCGGTACCAGCCAGGTAGAGAGCGGCGACCAGAACACGATGTCAGATACACTTAAACAGGATCTCTATCCTCTTCAGGTAACAGCTTCTCAGATGCTTACATCAGCTATCGAGATAGTTGGTAAGGATACTGCAAGACTTCAGAGACAGAACGCAATCAAGGCCTATATCCTTATGTCCCTGATGCTCGTTATTTGGATCATATCCATGCTTGCAATCTGGCTGTTCGCTAAGAGAGCCAAGAAGGCAAGAGCTGAACTCGAAGAGCGTGAGATGCGACTCGCTGAGGTTGACGCTAAGCTCAAAAATACACGTCAGAAGGCAAGCGACCTCGCTGTTACAAACGTGCTTACAGGTATGAAGAACCGTTACGCTCTCGACAGCGATATTAGTGACAGACTTGAGACAGGAAGATTCCAGATCGCAGTATTCGATATGGATAACTTCAGAAGCATAAACGATACTTACGGCTATGACTTCGGTGACGAGTATCTTGCTGCTGTTGCTGAAAAGCTTAAGGAAGAATTTGGCGACGTTGCTGAGATCTATAACATCACAGGTAATGAGTTCTGCTTCGTATTCAACAAGAATATCTCCGAGAGTCAGGCTGTCGGAATCGCTCAGAATATCCAGCGCGTAATGAGCAGTCCTTTCGAGGTACTGAACCTCAACGTTCAGCTTCCTTGCTCAGGTGCTGTATACCATTACCTCCCCGGCGACTGTCTCAACGTAAACTCACTGCTCGTTAAACTTGATACAGCAATGAGAAATGCTAAGATGAACGGTGGAAATATGATAAACAATGTCATGAATATGTAATATTGTGATATTATGGCGGCTGTCATTATTGACAGCCGCCTGTTTTTATGGCAAATCGTAGAAAAAACAGCTATGCATTGACAAATAGTAGAAACTGTGATAAAATATACCTTAATGATATGTAAAGGCAGGTGTTAGGGTGAAGAAAAGCAGGAAAAAGAAAAAGAAATATGCGGTGTACAAGTCATCGACGGGTTCGTATTGCTACCGCTATGTAGATACGCTAGAAGCCCTTGACGGCACGGGCTTTGAAGGCATAATCGCAGAGGAACAGCTTCCGGTAGTATTTGACGGAAGAGGCGGATATTATCATTTCAGAGAAAATGATTACGGATTTATTAAGATAATAGAATCAGACAAGGAGCAGCCGTTGGAGCTGGAGGAGATGTTTGCGAAGAATTCTCCTGACTTCAAGCTGGGCTGGATATCTCCCGACGGCGATACCTATTCCTGCGCTTTCACCAACCACAGCAAATGCGCTAAAATGATAGTGGAAAAATTCTATCCCGATTCAAAATACCCTGAAACAGAGCTTGACAGACGTGGTTGGCTACAGGTAATAGATTCGTGGAATGGCACAGAGCAGCACCATGGGCAGTTCGTTTTCACGGATCAGGGAAAGATTACTAGCAAACAGGCTGACAGACTCTTCGACCTCGGTCTCTATGAGAACGAGGAGGTCAAAAAGCTCATAGCCGAAAGCGAAAACGAGTGGTGATATCCACAGATAAGCTGAACTGCACAAACAGATTGGGCGCTTTACATAAAACCGCCCTCTTTTTTGTGCAGTTTTTTTATTGACTATAATTCCGTTTTGGTGTATAATAATTATGTATCAATACTCGATAGGTGTGGCTTGCTGTAGAAAATACGGCTGTCGGGTATTATAAGGAGGATATAAGATATGGCTGAACCAAGATTTATCAAAACAGTGACTTTCGGCGGCTACGAGAAGGAAGCCGTAGTAAAAAGGATAGAATTTCTGAATGAACAGGTACACGATCTCAGAAACGAACTGAGAGAGACAAAACTCCTGAATGAAGCATACAAAAAGGGCACAGAACAGGAGAAGGCTCTTGAGACTGTGCTTTCGGAGGAACGCGCAAAGCTTACCCAGATACAGGTTCAGAACAATACTCTTTCTCTTAAGCTTAAGGCTACAGATGACGAAAACAGCAATCTGCTTGTGGAAATCAAGTCCCTGAAGGATGAAATAGCCGAACTTAAGGATAAACTCAAGGCGGCAGAGTCGAAATGTGCCGCGCTTATGGCACAGGACGAGGCAATGGCTCTGAGCAATGTCTTTATAGAGGCTCAGAAGTCGTCGTCAATGCTGGAGGGAGCCGCAAAATCAAAGGCTGCCGAAATCGAGTTCAAGACAAAGAAGCTCGCCGAGGATATAGTTTCGGAAGCGAATACTGAGGCTGAGCAAATAATATTCGAGGCTGAGAGAACAGCCGCTGAGAAAATCGCAGAAGCAAAGAATCAGGCTGAACAGATGAGCGTTGCCTCTAATAACCTGAGAGCTTCCGTACTTGATAACGTCAATTCCCTTAAAAAGCACATGGGGCTGGTGCGTGACGCGCTGGAGGGCTTCCGCAAGGATGGCCTGAGCCGTCTTATCGAAGCCGACGAGTGCCTGAACAGAACGGAAAATGCCCTTAAGGAGGGCGGTATACCTGTGTTCAAGCAGCCTGAGGTATTCGAGCCTGAGATCCCTGAACAGCCTGAGTTGCTCTCTGAAAAGATGAGGAGCAACGAGGACAAGCGCAAAAAGCAGGAGGAGCTCGATAAGCTTAAGCAGATGGCTGACTCTATAGGCGGCAAGAAGGACGATGACGCAAAGGACGCAGCGGATAAGGAACAGAAGAACAGCGGCGATAAGCCTGAGGGCGAAAAGAAGGGCGGCAAAATAGACCTTGCAGCTCTTGCAGCCAAGGCTAATTCGATTGGAAAGAACAAGTCTTGATAAGATTCTGAAATGTCATAAGGAGTTTTTATAATTATGAGTGAATTGATCATTGTAAAACCTGAAAAATGCGTGGGTTGCAACGCCTGTGTAAGAGAATGTCCTGCGCCTGAAGCTAATATGACCAAGCAGCTTGAGGACGGACGCTTCATCACTATGGTAAATAATAATAAGTGTATTGCCTGCGGTGAATGTGTAAAGAAGTGTAATCACGGCGCAAGAGATTACATAGACGATACTGACGAGTGTATCACGGATCTTTCCAAGGAAAAGATTATCATCATGGCTTCTCCGGCTATCAAGACCATTCTTCCCACAAAGTGGAAGGGCGTTCTCGACTGGTTCAAGAAGCAGGGATGTACCATATTCGACGTGTCCCTCGGTGCGGATATCTGCACATGGGCTCACGTAAGAACACTTGAACAGGATAAGATAGGCAATATCATAGCACAGCCCTGTGCCGCTATAGTAAAGTATATCGAGATATACCAGCCTAAGCTGCTCCAGAACCTTTCACCTATACACAGCCCTATCGCGTGTAGCTCAATATATATACAGAAGTATCTGCGCAGAAACAATCCAATCGCAGTTATCTCACCGTGTATTGCTGAGTCCTACGAAGCAAAGGAAACAGGTCTCGTAAAGTATAACGTTACTATAAAGAAGCTCCTCGAATATTTCGAGAGAAACGATATAATCATACCAATAGATACCTCTGAGAACTTCGAGTACAAGTTCGACGATATGCAGGGTCAGCTGGGCTCCATATACTCACGTCCCGGCGGACTCAGAGACAATATCTGGATGCACGACCCCGATGTAAATATCACTAATTCCGAGGGCGTACACAAGGTTTTCGCCGAGATAGATATGTACGGAAGAATGCCTGAGTCAAAGCACCCCAAGGTATTCGACGTGCTCTCATGTGAGTTTGGCTGCAATATCGGACCTGCTTCCGGTACTAATCAGACAGTATTCGACGTTATGGCTACAACAAGAGCTATCGAGACAGAGGCAAAGAGCCGCCGCAAGTCCACAGGTATCATGGGACGAGGCGACGACAAGCTCTTCAAGAAGTTCGACGACGAGCTCCGTATCGCCGATTTCCTCAGGAACTACAAGCCCTCTATGCCTTCTCCGATCCCGAATATAGCACAGCTCGATCCTATATTCGAGAAAATGGGTATGCATACCGAGGAGGACAGAAAGTACGACTGTCACGCCTGCGGCTACAATACCTGCCGCGATATGGCTACAGCTATCTACAGAGGTCTCAATACTCCCGATAACTGTATCGTTCACGCTAAATCGGTGCTTATTGCAAGACATTCTGCCCTCAACAGACAGAATGAGCAGCTTGCCGAGATCACCGAGGAGGTGCTCGCACTTTCAGACAAGCTTAAGGAAAATGTTTCAAAGATCACCGATAATATGCAGAATATCGGCGAATCGACCTCGGCTACCAGCGAGAGGGCAGCTGTGGTAAAGGATCTGCTTGAAAACGTTGTTTCCTTCTGTAACGATAACTCCACAATGGACGCTGACAGCGTATCACAGCTCACTTCTATACTTGAGACCACGATAAATGCATTCAGCGCTCTCGACGATAACGTTACCATTACAAATGAAAGCTCGGAGACTATCAACAAGTCCATAAACGATATAATTTCACTTGTAGGTGATATAAACGCTGTTCTCGTAAAGACAGGACAGACCGAGAAGGTGGATATTTCCGATGTTACAGGCGTAAAGAAGTCTGAGGAGAGCAAGTAATATCTGCTGATATAAAAAATGAGCCATAGTATTTCCTGATTGATCGGGATAATACTATGGCTTTTCTGTATATAGCTTTATGGCTCAGGCTCTTACAGCCTGCCGAGAGCGTGTCTTGCGGCTATCATGCCGAAGGTGTAGCACCTTCCGAGAGAAAGACCGGTCTGGTGGAAGGGATAGTCAGCTCCGCCGTAGAACTGACCGGCAAGATTTCCTGCGCAGTAAAGTCCGGCTATGGGCTTGCCGTCCCTGCCGAGTACCTGTCCGTTCTCATTGGATTTTACTCCCGATACCTCCGCGGAAACACGGATATGCTTACGGGCTCCCCAGAAGGGAGCTTTTGTTATCTTATGCATATATTTTGCAGGCTTTCCGAAATCGGTGTCGCAGCCCTTTTCGCAGAGCTCGTTGTATCTGTCAACGGAAGCCTTCATATTATAATAGGGTATGTCCAGTTCCTTTGCCAGCTCTTCAAGGGTATCGCACCTGTGAAGGTCGATGAGGTTCCTGAAAACTCCCTGTGGTTCCTCCACAGCGCCGGGTATGAATTTCTCCATAACGAAGGGGGGGACCATGCCGGCAACAAATCCATCGCTGCTCCAGTTGACATAGTCGGAGTCGTATATCGCGCAGTACCAGCCCTTTGAGCCGTTTTTGTGGTCGCTGTCAAGCATTGAGCCCTTGTACTTCGGCTGATATTTCAGGAGATTGCCCATGTATACAAAGCCCGTGTACTCGTTGGTGAAGCGCTCTCCGTTCATGTTGAGATAGAGGAAGGGCTCCTCGAACATGAGTGCGGAGTCGAAATCGTGCATCATCTTGGTATGTCCGAGATTCTCCATTTCAGCGCCTGCGCTTATTGCGAGGACGTGACCGTCACCGGTCTTGCCGAACTGCTTCTTGTCAAATTCAGCTATATCCGGACACCAGCGCCTTACCATGGAGGGGTTGTTGGTATAGTCCCCCGTTGCGAGTATAACAGCCTTTGCGGCGTTGAACTGTATGTATTTCCCGTCGTGATCCTTTCCGATAACGCCGGTCACTCTGCCGCCCTCCGTTACAAGCTTAACAGCAGGGGTGGAGTAGAATACCTCAAGATTGCCGTGCTGAGACTGTATATTATTAAGGGCGTTCTGGAGGGCATTGCCAACATTCAGCGGCTTTGGACCTATCCACGGAGCCCAGAAGTAGCAGTGATCCGTGCCGTAGTCGTAGGTGTTGCCCCTGTCCTTCCACAAGCCTGTGAAGTCTCCACTGGTGCTTCTGAATGCGCAGAGCCTGCCGCCGTCGTTGAGGAGCTTTGCGCTGTCGGTGTTGCTGTCAACTCTGCTTCCGTCACCGTATTCCGTTTCACCTGTGAGACCGGCGCGGTTGAGGAACCACATCATAGCCTCCTCGGAGTATTCGGCATAGGTGCGGAGCTGTTTCGTATCCGCACGCCAGTCGCATAGACTGTTTGTATGGTGTATCCATTTAGCAATGCCTGCCTCGGTGGAGCGCGACTTTATTATAGCGGAGCCGCAGTTGCCCTGTGATACCACAGTGGGCTCCTTTTGCAGGAGAGCCGTTTTGGCGCCGAGTTCAGCCGCCCAGCCAGCCGCAGGAACGCCTGCTGCACCGGCTCCTACGACAACTATATCGAAGTCGAGTATCTTATCGGGAGAGATACTGCCAAACTCGCAGCATGAGTCCATTATTTCGGGGCAGGTCAGACCGTCGGGAGCTATGTTGTTTTCAAGTTTTATGATATCGCTGCATTTTTCCATTGCTAAAGATCCTTTCTGTAGTTATATAACGTGCCAAGTTGATATATAAATATTATATGACAATATTTTTACGTTGTCAAGTTAAGATGGAAATACAGGCAAAAAACCTGTGTCGTTCTCAGATTTTCGATGTTTTTTTAATGAGCGGCTTGTCGTTTATTGCTTTTTTGTGAACATATATTGCTCTTTTTGCTGTATAATCTTTACAAATCTTTACAGATGGTGTATATTTTAGAGTGAAATAAATAAATAAGAACGGGAATTTGGAGGATTTTTATCCTACTTTAACTAAGAGGAGGACAGAAAAAACACTTAAGCCGAAAACAAACCAACTTTGTATAATGAGGAGTGATTTTTTTGAATTTTAAAAACTTTAAAAAAGCAGTCAGCTGTACAGTTTCTGCACTTATGTTAGCTGCGGGTCTGCCGACAGCTACAGCTGTAAACGCAGCTGACCAGCAGACAAGAGGAAACATCGGCGGTTACGACTACGAGATGTGGAATCAGAACGGACAGGGACAGGCTTCGATGAATCCAAGCGCTGGTTCTTTCACCTGTTCATGGAGCAATATCGAGAACTTCCTTGCACGTATGGGCAAGAACTTCGACAGCCAGAAAAAGAGCTATAAGTCTTTCGGAGAGATAGTGCTCACTTATGACGTAGAATACACACCCAGAGGAAATTCCTATATGTGCGTTTACGGATGGACAAGGAATCCCCTTATGGAATACTATATCGTTGAAGGCTGGGGCGACTGGGAGCCACCCGGAAATGACGGCGTAGACAATTTCGGTACAACAACTATCGACGGAAAAACATATAAGATA
>NZ_JAGCFH010000263.1 GCF_017650195.1 Ruminococcus sp.
CCGGCAAAAAGCGATGGCATATCATATAATGTTACTTCATAAGGTGCAGGAAGCAGTCGAAATTTATGCTCAAAAGTCGCACCATTCGGCGGATTCGTATCAACTTCAAACTTGATCTTTATTTTTTCATCACCGGCTATTCCGCTTGTTATTGGATCGGAAGCATAAAACAACAGCATATGCTCCTTTGTATTACCTTTCAAAAAAGCTGAACGAATAGCCGATTCCTTGGTCTTCTGTTTCTCTGATATCTCAACATTGAGACCATAGGCAGCGATCTCTTTTCTCAGTGTTGGAAAGTAATCTGATAATTCAAAGCTATCATCGGTTTTCATCAATGAAAAATCCAGATCTTCGGAAAAACGATCAAGGCCGTAGAATATGCGGAGGGCAGTTCCGCCATAAAAAGCAGTCTTCTGAAAAAAGCCGGCACGTGAAAGTCCGCATAAAACGATTTCCTGCATTATTTCTTTTATAGCATTTTTCTTGTCAGAGACGCCGCTCGTTTGGTATTTCCTGAGCATTTCATTGAGCACATTATTCATTATTTATTCCTCCGAAGATACTTCATAAGGTATTTAAGGTTGTTACAGTGATATTTATCGCCTATCTGCAAGATGTCATCAAAATTGAGTCTGTCAAATTCTGTTGTGTCAATACGGAGATCGTCAAACAGCATTTTTTCGATATCTCTTTGACTTGTTACAGGCGGCATGATATACAGTTTATCGCACAGAGCCTTTTCAGGCGCTGCAATCTGATAGATATATCCATTTTCCTCCTTAATTACAATTCCAAGAGGATATGCTTCGGAAGGAACATCTTGATAAGAGAAGTGCCCGAATATATTATCACATTCCTTTGCCTTTTTCTTGCTGAAGGTGGCTGATGTAAAAGCGTATACAGCTTCAGGTATCAAACCATAAACTGAAAGTGCGTAATCAAAGGACAGGTAAGATGGACCGAATATCGCTCCTGCGAGGCAATGTCCCTGCACGTTCCTGTCCGTTTCATATAATCCGCGTGTAAGCTGGAAAATTTTTCCGTCCTTTTTCATGCGCAATATTTTTCCTGCAGGATCGCTATATTTATGAAGCTGTTCTGTAAGAATTGATGTAGTTAAAATCACGATTACCGCCTCCAAATTGTATTATACACAATTTCGAGGCAAAAATCAAGACTTTTTTCGAAAAAAAATTGGAATTATTAAAGTGTCATTTTTATTGGAAATATGCTGCAAATATTGCATACCCCGATAGATTGTGTAATTTCAATCCGAGAGATTTGCAAAATTCAATCCGACACTTTTTATGTGAAAGCCTGAATATTACAACAAAAAAGTTTTGTTGATTTGTTCTTCAAATCATGCTATAATAAGTAATATACAAAAAAAGGAAAAAGGGGTACAGTATATGATATCATTTGAGGAAGCAAAAAAACAGTTAAGCACGTATAAACAGGAACATCTGCTCAGATACTATGATGAACTTGATGAAGAACAGAAAAGATCCCTGCTGATGCAGATCGAAAAAATAGATTTCTCAATACTCAAAGCTCTTGACACAAAAAATAATGAAGCTCTCAAACGGGGTGTTATAGAGCCGATCGAAGCAGTTTCCATTTCAGATATTGCTAAAAACAGTGATAATTACCATGAGCTTGGAATCAAGGCACTGAAGGACGGAAAAATAGCGTTGGTTCTTCTCGCTGGCGGACAGGGAACACGCCTTGGTTTTGACAAGCCAAAGGGCATGTTCAATATCGGAGTAACACATGAACTGTTCATTTTCGAATGCCTCATAAACAATATAATGAAAGTCGTTGATGAGACCGGTAAGTTTATTCACCTCTGCATCATGACAAGCGAAAAAAACAACGAAGATACTGTTGGATTCTTCCGTGAAAAGAACTATTTCGGATACAATGCCGATTATGTTCACTTCTTTGTTCAGGATATGGCTCCTGCAGTAGATTTCAACGGAAAGATATATATGGAAGCTGAATCACGCATATCCTCTTCCCCTAACGGAAACGGAGGCTGGTTCTCATCTCTGGTACGTTCAGGACTGCTTGATGAGCTCAAGAAGAATGGTGCAGAATGGCTCAACGTATTCGGTGTAGATAATGTACTCGCAAAAATAGCAGACCCGCTCTTCATAGGTGCTATAATAAAATCAGGAGCACAGTCAGGAAGCAAGGTCGTACCCAAAAGCTCACCTGAGGAAAGAGTCGGCGTAATGTGTCTGGAAGACGGAAGACCGTCAATTGTTGAGTACTATGAGATGACCGGTGATATGATCACTCAGCGCAATTCAGATGGTGAACTAGCGTACAAATATGGTGTTATTCTCAATTACTTATTCAGCATTTCAAAACTTGAAGAGATCAACAAGCAGAATATGCCTATTCACACTGTTGACAAAAAGATTCCGTATATGAACGACAAGAGAGAATATATCACACCATCAGAACCCAACGGACACAAATTCGAGAAACTCATACTTGATATGATCAATATGCATGACAGCTGTATTCCATATGAAGTAATCCGTGAGAAAGAATTCGCTCCCATAAAGAATCCTGATGGCGCTGATTCAGTAGTATCCGCCAGAAAGCTTCTCGAAGAAAATGGAGTGGCACTCTAAAAAACATACATAGTATAACTCCTAACAGCGGACGTTCTGTCCGCTGTTTTTCGGAAATGAGGTTGACAGATGAAAAGGCTGTTCAGATATTTAAAAAGCTATAAAAAGGAACTTGTTCTGGGACCTTTTTTCAAGCTTTTGGAAGCTATATTCGAGCTTATCGTCCCTATCGTAATGGCAAGAATAATAGACAACGGAATAGCAAATAAAGACAGCGCATATGTACTGAAAATGAGCGGACTTATCATCATTCTCGGTGTATGCGGACTTTGTTTTGCCCTGACGTGTCAGTTCCTTGCAGCAAAATGCGCATACGGATTCGGGACTGATCTGCGAGCCGATCTTTACAGACACATCAATTCACTTTCATACTCAAGCATAGATAAAATAGGAACATCTTCCCTCATAAATCGTCTTACAAATGACTCAATGACAGTTCAGAATGGCGTAAACATGTTTATCAGACTTGCTGTACGCGCGCCTTTCCTTGTTATAGGAGCTGCAATAATGGCATTTATGATAGACATGAAGCTTTCACTTGTACTCATACTCTCAGCCCCGCTCATATCCGTCATAATCTTCCTTATCATGCGGAAAACCGTTCCGATGTACCGAAAGACGCAGCAGAAACTTGATAAAGCTGCTCTTCTCACGCGTGAAAGCCTTGAAGGAACACGAGTTATACGTGCTTTCTCACGTCAGAATGAAGAAATAGAAGAATTCAGTGAAGCTGTTAATGAAATAGCCGAATGCTCTGCGGCAGTCAGTAAGATCTCAGCTATTCTGAACCCGGCGGCATTCATGATCATGAACCTTGGTATCGTAGCTATCATCTGGTTCGGCGGACTGCGTATCGACTCAGGAAGCCTGACACAGGGTGAGCTGACCGCGTTTACCAACTACATGACACAGATCCTGCTTGCACTTGTAGTACTTGCAAATCTGATCGTTATTTTCACAAAGGCTTTTGCATCCGCTAATCGTATAAGCGAAGTATTCAGCCTTCCTTCTGAAGAAACCGGAACAATTCCCCCTGACAGAAGCAGTGAGAACATTATAGAATTCTGCAATGTTTCATTCGGCTATGAAAACTCAGGAGAAGACTCGGTCCATGATCTTTCTTTCACCCTGAAGCGCGGGGAAATGCTTGGTATCATAGGCGGCACCGGAAGCGGTAAATCCACAGCCGCAGCTCTAATACCGGCGTTTTACCGACCGACAAGCGGAAAGGTCATAGTATCAGGAGTAGATATAAATGAAGTCAATGTTGAAGAACTTCGAAAGATCATAGGTACAGTACCTCAGAAAGCTGTTCTTTTCTCAGGCACACTTCGTGAGAATATGCAATGGCAGAAAAGCGACGCAACTGATGAAGAGATCATATCTGCTCTGAAAACCGCCCAGGCATGGGAATTCGTTGAAAAGCTACCAAAAGGCCTTGATACTTATATAGCTCAGGGAGGAAGCAATCTTTCCGGTGGTCAGAAACAGAGAATAGCTATTGCCCGTGCACTTGTCGGCAAGCCTGACATACTGATTCTTGATGACTCAACAAGCGCTCTTGATTACAGTACTGATCTCAGGCTCAGGAAAGCATTAAAGGAAAATCTTTCAGAAACCTCAGTTGTTATGATATCGCAGC
>NZ_JAGCFH010000264.1 GCF_017650195.1 Ruminococcus sp.
ACTGGAACAACTGGAACCAGGGCGGACAGGACTGGAACAACTGGAACCAGGGCGGACAGGACTGGAACAACCAGAATCAGGGTGGACAGGACTGGAACAACTGGAATCAGGGTGGTCAGGACTGGAACAACGGCGGAAACGCTTGGGATAACTGGAACAACGGTCAGCAGAATTTTGACTGGAATGCCCAGCAGAACGATAACAACGCTTGGTACAACTGGGACGTCAACAACGACTGGAACAACCAGAATCAGGGCGGACAGGACTGGAACAACTGGAATCAGGGTGGCCAGGACTGGAGCCAGGGCGGACAGGATTGGAATAACCAGAATCAGGGCGGTCAGCAGAATGGCGGCGCTCAGGTACAGGCTGGTAAGAAGCTCTGCGCTATCTCCTTCGATGACGGTGCTTCAGCTACAAGCAGACAGGATCCTGCATACAGGATCATGGATGCTCTTATAAAGAATAACATGACAGCTACATTCTTCTATGTTGGCGACTGGATCAAGACCAACGAGCAGGTACAGTTCGCTTATCAGAACGGTATGGAAGTAGCTAATCATACAAAGTCTCATCCTTCACTGGGCTCAATGGGCTCAAATGAAATTAGAAGTGAGTGGGAGCAGTGCAACAGCAAGCTTAAGAGCATCATCGGCACTGAGCCTTCACATCTCATGAGACTTCCTTACCTCGACGGCGGCGGACAGGTAACATCAGCACTCTATGATGTTCCGCTCATTAGCTGCGCTATCGACACTGAGGATTGGAACAACGCTTCCAAGGATCAGATAGTAAACAAGATCAAGCAGGCAGCTCAGAACGGTTCGCTCGAGGGCGCTATCGTACTCTGTCACGAGAACTACGCTACAACAGCAGCAGCTATGGAGGAAGTACTTCCTTGGCTCGCTCAGAACGGCTATCAGAATGTTAACATTTCTGATATGGCAGCTGCAAAGGGCAAGACTCTCGGTGGCGGACAGATACATACCCGTGTTTGATCGCACTTGGCAATGAAGATGCAGAACGCAGACTCTGCGTCTGGGAATTGCCTGACATTCCAATAGTAAATATTTCCTCAGGGGCAGCCGAAGCCAAAGGCTGCCCCTTTTCACGTTCATCTGAGGACAATATAGATGTCCGGAATAAATCTAATAAGAAAAAATATTAATATTTATAATAAGAATATTTGACAATATATCGTTCTTTTGCGAACTTATTCACCAATATAAAACTATTATATAAAAGAATATGGATTTTAACCGACTCTTTTGCATATATCTACAAAAATGCTATTCAAGGTTTAGAAGTTGAAATTAACCGATTGACAAACTGTATATAATATGATATAATCAACAAGGTGTTTATGTTATAGCTGCTCGTTTTTACGGATATACCGTGGATTACAGCTGTGACCATATTAATATGACAATGTAATATACTCATTACTAAATCTGAGTAATTAATTTAAAAAAGTGATTTGGCTTTGACTGTATGTTCCGGTCTGTGCCGGTTCTACAGATAGGTTTATTGACGCAGCTTCTTGTTTGACAAGTCGTTTCTTCATAGGAGCGATGGATATCGGTTGACAGACTGATACGGTGTGAACAATGAGCTTTTTTGCTTAATGGCAGAAATATCCGTATCTGCTCCCGGACAGGCTGTAAGAGATAAAAAAGGTCTGTCAGGGAAATACACACTTTTTTGAGTCTTTTATGAAAAGGGAATGATAGTGATGAGTGTTGAAATTATCGAGAAAATGAAGAAATTTACTGCGGCAGGATGCATCGGATTTGCTAATGCTGCAAAGCTTTCGGAGACCAGGAAAGTCTCCAATATAAAGTACATAAATGAGCGCATGAGCATATCTGCCGGGGAAGCAGGCTGCGGATTTGCCGCTATGCGTTCTTGTGGTGCTACGGTTCTTTTTCGTAGCGGACATACATACAGTATCGCTTTTAGGCATAATGGAAGTAAAACAGGCTTACAGGTGTCTGACACAGCGATGCAACAAAGCCAGGCGGCTCATAACGCAGATCGGGAATCTGCAGCTGTCTGCGCTTCCGAGGAGAAGGGCAATACAAACAGTATCAAAAAAAGATGTTATAATGATTGGGAGAATTGATTATGATTGATGTTAATAAGTTTCTGGGGCCGTTCGGAAAGAGTGCCGCTTTCATATCCGGCATCTCGCTTTTTGTTGCTTTTATTGCTTTTATAGCTGAAAGAGCAGAGGAGATTAAGAACAGGAAGTACAGGAAGAAGTACAGACCTTCTGGTATTTACGAGCGCTTTATCAAGCGCCCTCTAGACTGCTTTTTCAGTACGGGAGCTTTTATCATTCTGTCTCCTCTCATGATAATGCTGACAGTTGTCGGCGCTGTAAAGATGAAGGGCAATCCTTTCTTCACTCAGGAGAGACCTGGCAGGATTGATCCGAAAACAGGCGAGGAAAAGATCTTCAAGCTCATAAAGTTCAAGTCCATGACCGACGAGAAGGACAAGAACGGTAAGCTTCTACCTGACGATAAGCGCCTTACCAAGTACGGAAAATTCCTCAGAAGCTCATCATGTGACGAGCTCGGCGAGCTCATTAACATAATAAAGGGCGATATGTCTGTTGTTGGTCCGAGACCTCTGCTCGTAAGAGATATGGTCTTCATGAACGACAAGCAGCGTGAGCGTCACTTTGTACGTCAGGGCCTTACAGGTCTTGCTCAGTGCAATGGCAGAAATGATATCCCCTGGGAAGATAAGCTTAGATACGACAACGAATATGTTGACAGTGGCATTACATTCACCGGTGATATGAAAATAGTGCTCAAAACCTTTAAAAAGGTATTCATAAAGGAAGGCATTGCTGCTAAGGGTATGGCTACTGCAGCTGATTTCGGCGATTACCTCGTAAGCGTCGGAAAGGTTACTCAGAAGGAATACACATTAAAGCAGGAGCTTGCAAAGCAGATACTGGTAAAGCAGACATGAAGCTATTAAAAAGACTATATGAAAAAAGGTACAATAAGCCTGCCCCTTATTACTTTGACTATTCGCCATTTACGATAGTCATGAAGCCTATAAGAAAATGGCTTACGAACTCACTGGCAGCAAATTGTCCTTTTAACTGTATCCGCATAGCAATATACCGCTTATGCGGATTCAGCATTGGAAAGGGTACTTTCATCGGTATGAGATGCTACCTCGACGATATGTGCTATGACCTTATGAAGATAGGTCGTAACTGCACTATCTCATACGGTGTGTTTTTCTCCTGCCACGGAAGGAATCAGGGTCATGTTCCGATTGAGGTTGGCGACGGCGCGTATATCGGTATGCGTGCAAGTATCATCAGCAAGACCCGTGAGGGAAAGGGCGTAAGGATAGGCAGTAATGCTGTGATAGGCGCCTGTACTCTTGTCAATAAGGATATCCCCGATGGCGCTACTGCCGTTGGTATTCCATGCAGAATAATTGAAAGGGAGCAGGAGAATGGCTGAGCTTGTTTCGATAATCATGCCGTCATACAATACGGCACGGTTCATAGCTGCCTCCGTGCGTTCGGTCCTCGCACAGACCTACAGCCGGTGGGAGCTGATAATCGTTGACGACTGTTCAAGCGATGATACAGAGGAGGTCATAGCCGGCTTCAGCGATCCGAGAATAATCTTCGTAAAGAATGAGGTCAACAGCGGTGCTGCCGCTTCAAGGAACAAGGCTTTGAGACTTGCTCAAGGCAAGTGGATAGCGTTCCTCGACAGTGACGATATCTGGCACCCCAAAAAGCTGGAACAGCAGATCGGTTTTATGGAGAAGAACGGATACCATTTCAGCTATACCAATTATTGTGAGATAGATGAGGAATCAAAGCGGAACGGCGTGGTAGTCACGGGTCCGCGGAGAGTGTCGAAACTCGGTATGTATTGCTACTGCTGGCCCGGCTGTCTTACCGTCATGTATGACGCAGAGTACATCGGACTGATACAGATAGCTCATATAGATAAGAACAATGATTACGCTATGTGGCTTGAGGTTTGCAGAAAGGCAGATTGCTACCTGCTTGACAGGAATCTTTCGGAATACCGAAAGAGATCCGGTTCCATAAGCAATCATAGCTGTCTGAATCTTATCAAATGGCACTATAAGCTCTGGAGGGAGGCGAAGAATAAAAGTGTTCCTGTGAGCTTTGTGCTGACAGGTATCAATTTAGTATTCGGCGCAATGAAAAAAGCTTTATTTGTAAAAAGAGATTTGATCAGTAAAAAAATCAATCAGGAGGAAAAAAATGAAAAGTAGTGTGAAAAAGGTTTTATCGCTCGTAATGTCAGCGATAATGACATTTACCGTACTGTCCTTCGGACTTAAAACAAATACGGCAAATGCGGCAAAGAGAAGAAATACCGAGCTTTATGGTCAGATCGAGCCCTATGAGGTAAAGAGCGGAAACGTAGTTCATCAGGGCTATATCCTTACTCCCAAGGAGCCCGGCACATACCCTGTAGTTGTAATGTTCCATGGCGGAACAGGTCACAGATGGACTGCTGGCAAAGACATGGACATGGCTGCAAGAATGAATACATGGACAAGCAAGGGCTACATTAAGCCAATGATCGTTATTTTGCCTACTCTCGTAATGGGCGACAGGGAATCCAAGAACCTCAATTCTGATATGTTTTATGCTTATGTAAAGAATAAGCTCGGAACTCTTAAGAACGCTTTTCTTGGCGACAAGCAGTACAGCAAATACTTCGACCCTGGCAAGCCATGGACTGTTTCAGGATACTCAATGGGCGGAGCTACAGCTCTGTATGCAGGTACACTTTACAAGAACCTCTTTGTTAACGTAGGTGGTCTCAGCCCGTCTGCTCAGTACTACATACAGGAGGGCAGAGGCTGGATATCACAGGCTAAGAACCTTACATTTACAAGAAACAGCAACGCTCATCTCTTTATGGGCTACAGTGTTGAGGAAAGACCTGAGTTCCCAAAGAACGTAAAGAGATTCGACAAGGCTTTCAGAGCTAACGGCTTTAATTTCAAGATATATGTGTCTCCGGCAGGAACACACAGCACACCACTTTTCCGCAGAGAAATGCTTGCTTTCTTCTATTACGTAAGCAATAATGTATTCCTTACAGACGATGTTGTCGGTACGATGAAGTACTGATGAACTTATGAATCGAAGCTGATATATCAGCAGAGTTCGCATATATCATATCCTATCTATTATACCGGTCCTGACGGCGGAGACCTTCGCGATCCTGCCGTCAGGCACTTGGTATTATTATTTCCGTCGGTTTTTCCGGCGGTTATGCTATCTATAAACACAGCCTGTATGATGCGTATATGCTGCATCATGCTAAAATCATTCAATATAGAAGTGGAGATAAAATGTTAGACCGCACTGAAGAAGAGATCATGAGTACATGGCAGGGCGGCAGCTCAGCTGCGCCTTTGGTTTCAATACGCTGTATCACCTATAATCACGGAGACTATATCGGACAGGCGCTGGACGGCTTCCTGAGCCAGAAAACTACATTCCCCTTTGAGGTGATCGTCCACGAGGACGCTTCGCCTGACAATACCGCTGATGTCATCAGGGAGTACGAAGCAAAGTTCCCTAATATAATCAGACCGGTGTATGAAAAGGAGAATATGTTTTCCAAGGGAGACGGTACTATCAGCAAGATAATCAACCCTATGCTCCGCGGAAAATATGTTGCATACTGCGAAGGCGACGACTACTGGATTGACGAGAACAAGTTACAGAAGCAGATCGACTTCTTAGAAGCCAATCCGGAATATGGTATGTGCTATACCAATTTCAATATCTATCATCAGAATACCGGCGAGACCGAATATGATATTCTGAATACAAAGAGCAAAGAATTTCGTTCTGAGTATACACTGGAGGAGTGGGTCGTGAACAGAGGCTATACCGCTCCGATGACATGGGTACTGAGAAAGGAATTATTTGATAAATACAAGAGGATACCCTCATGTGACGGATCCTTCGTAATGTTTTCGTATTTCCTTGCTTCGGCAAAGGTTTACTGTTTCAAGGATGACGTTACTGCTGTGTACAGAGTTCTCGGAGAAAGCGCTTCACATACGAGGAGTGCTAAGAAATACTATTCGAGAGTTACCAACCTTCTGAGCACTCAGGAGAAGCTTGTGGAGAAGTACGGTCTCCCTGAAGAGACTGTGGAGAAGATAAGACATAATTTCTATAACAGGAGTTATAAGCTTATCGGTATGAATTTCGACAGGGAGAATATGTCCAAGACTAAGGACTATAACTCTTCACCTAAGGTCAAGCTCTTCTATATGCTTATGCACAGTAAGCTGCTCAGACGTCTGTGCGTGCTAATATGGGAAAAAAGTAGGTAGTTTGTATGAATGCTTGCGCGTTATATGTGACGTTCCAGCCGGATATCGCAGATCTGAAAAAAAGCATAGAGATAATGAAGGAACAGGTCGGACTTGTTATAATAGTCGATAATTCCGATAAAAAAGAGGCACAGGAACAGGTTAGCTCTCTTTCAGAGGAGAATGTGCTCGTTCTGTCGCAGATGTCGAATACAGGTATAGCGGCTGCGCTGAACCGTGGTTTCAGAGAGGCGATGGACCGGGGCTGTGAGTGGATACTCACACTGGATCAGGATTCTCGTCCGCAAAAGGGCATGGTAAAGGCTTATGATGATTTTATAAGTAGAAACAAAAACAAGAAGATCGGTGCTATAGGTCCTACCTTTACTTTTTCAAGCAGGGACAAAGCTCAGGTGAGCGATACCGTAGAAAAGGTACATACTCTTATTACCTCAGGGTGTTACGTGAATGCCGAAGCCTATAAAAATGTTGGTGGCTTCCGCGATGAGCTCTTCATCGATGCGGTGGATACCGAGTTCTCGTGGCATCTCAGAAAGAATGGCTATTCTCTTTACAAGCTTAACAGCGTGCTTCTTGAACATAACCTTGGAAGCAATTCCTACCATATCAAGATATTCGGAAAGCGTATCATGACCATAACCAATCATAATTACCTGCGTTGTTACTATGTTGCGAGAAATTCGCGGGTAGTTGGCAGGGATTACAGCAAGGTCTTCCCAGAGGATGGAGTGCCTTACTACAGGAAGGCTTACAAGAAGGCGTTCATGATACTTCTTTTCGAGAAAGATAAGCTCAGGAAACTCAGAGCTGTAAAAGCTGGTATGGAGGATGCGAAAAAGGGAAAGCTCGGCGTTTGCACGAGAAAATTCAGCGCCTGAGAGCGTCTGATACATTGCAAGTATAGTTTTTTGGTGCCGATCATGGTCGGCACTTCTTAGCTTTTTAAGAATAAAACCGTAATGATACGGTAAAGAAAGGATACCCTTCGGGGGAAAAAATATGAGTTCTGAGAAGGTCGTCAATAACTTTTTGTGGCGTTTTTTTGAACGCTGCGGCGCTTACGGAGTAACATTCATCGTTTCTGTCGTGCTGGCGCGTATACTTGGTCCCCATATAGCGGGAACAGTTGCTCTGGTGCAGATATTTATAACGATAATGAACGTATTCGTTGACAGTGGTATGGCAAACGCCCTTATACAGAAGAAAAATGCTGATGATCTTGACTTTTCAAGCGTTTTTTACTTTAATCTGATACTCTGCGGCGTATTGTATCTCGTAATGTTTTTTTCAGCGCCGTACATAGCTTTGTTTTATAACAAGCCGGGACTGACACCCACGCTTATCCGTGTACTGAGCCTTATCATCGTGGTTTCTGGAGTCAAGAACGTCCAGCAGGCGTATGTTTCGAGAAATATGATGTTCAAGCGCTTTTTCTTCGCTACCCTCGGCGGTACTATCGGTGCAGCTATTGTTGGAATAACAATGGCTCTCTTAGGCTTCGGTGTGTGGGCTATGGTTGCCCAGATGCTTTTCAATACAGTTGTCGATACTATAATACTTTGGATAACAGTAAAATGGCGCCCGAAGAAGATGTTCTCCCTCCAGAGATTGAAGGGGCTCTTCTCATACGGCTGGAAACTTCTCGTATCCACTATGATAGATACGGTATACAACGACCTGAGACAGCTCATCATTGGAAAGATTTACAGCTCCAGCGCCCTCGGCTTCTATAATCAGGGAAAGAAGTTTCCAAATCTCATCGTTGCGAATATCAACGCTTCCATTGACAGCGTACTGTTGCCGACACTATCTAAGGAGCAGGACAACAGGGAAGCGGTAAAGAACATGACGAGACGAGCCATAAAAACGAGCACTTATCTTATGATGCCCTTTATGGCAGGTCTGGCTATGTGTGCGGAATCCATCGTAAACCTTATACTCGGTAAGGAATGGCTGCCATGTGTATTCTTCCTGAGAGTATTCTGTTTCACCTTCGCATTCTATCCGATACATACAGCAAATCTAAATGCTATCAAGGCGATGGGAAGAAGTGATCTTTTCCTTAAGCTTGAGATCATAAAGAAGGCTGTCAGCACCGTCGCTATTGTCTCGACTATGTTTATAAGCGTTAAGGCAATGGCTCTCAGTTTCCTTGTAACCTCGATTATAAGTCAGGTCATAAATGCATGGCCGAATAAAAAGCTGCTTGGCTACAGCTATATCGAACAGGTCAAGGATATGGTGCCGCAGATATGCCTTTCACTTATTATGGGAGCTGTTGTATACTGCGTTGAGTTCCTCGGTCTGCACTACATTATTACATTGTGCATACAGATAGCTGTGGGAATAGTCGTATACGTTGCAGGCTCTAAGCTAATGAAGATAGATAGCTTTGAGTATATCCTTGATACAGTAAAGAAGCTTATCGGAAAGCGCAGTAAGGCATGAAAAAACTGCTGATACTGGGAGCAAATCCCGAGACCGTGAGCCTTGTGCTAAAAGCAAGGGAAATGGGCATATACACAATAGTTACAGACTATGACCCTGGTGCCTTTGCAAAGAAGTATGCTGATCAGGCTGAAAATGTCAACGCTGTTGATGTTGATGCTCTGGTGGAACTTGCAAGGAGAGAAAAGGTGGACGGTGTAGTTGTAGGAGTTGCGGAGGCACTCCTGCCGGCTTACTGTATGGTCTGTGAAAGACTCGGTATGCCTGCTTATTCTGATGCCGGAACCTTTGATATAATGACGAGGAAGGACCTCTTCAAGGAGAAGTGCAGGGAATATGGCGTCCCTACAATAAGGGAGTATTCTCCTGACGATACCGGCAGCATTGTTTATCCCGTAATAGTGAAGCCTGTCGATAGTTGCAGCTCGAAAGGGATAACAGTCTGCCACAGCCGTGAAGGACTGAACAAAGCCGTTGAATATGCCCTTGAGTTTTCAAGGTCTGGAAGGTTCCTGATCGAGGAGTATATGGACGGCGACGAGGTAGTAGCCTATTATGTCATGCAGGATGGCGAGCCCATATTCGTTGGAATGTGTGACAGATACACATATAAGGCAAGGAAAGAGCTGGTTCAGCTCCCGACTTCATACATATTTCCGTCGAGATATATCGGCTCCTACATTAGAGTTCAGGATCAGGCAGTAAAAAACATGATAAAGGGTCTTGGACTCAATAACGGTTCGATATTCTTCCAGTGCTTTGTTGACAAGGAGGGCACCGTAAGGGTCTACGAGCCTGGTTACCGTCTCAATGGCGCTCAGGAGCACCTGCTTATATCAAGGCTTTCCGGCATTGACGCCAAGGAGCTTTATATCAATTATGCCCTGTACGGAAGAGTGGCTGAAAAGAGGCTCGCTTCGCTGAGCGATCCGGTGCCTTCAAAGATGTCATGCAAGCTTTCACCTATAGTAAGGACGGGAAGAATATCAAGGATATGTGGCCTTGACGAGATAAGGAAAATGCCTGAAGTTGTGGATATAAGACCAAGCTACAATGAGGGCGATACGGTCACTGGTGAGGGTACCCTTAAACAGGTGGTATGCCGGTTCTTTATCATATCCGGCAGTAGCAGTCAGCTTAAGGACAGCATCGACAGGATACAGAAGTTATTCCATGTCTATGACGATAAGGACGAGGAAATGTTGACGGGTCTTTTCGATACATCTGTCATGGACGAAGCATACTGAATGTATGATATTTCGCGGAAAAGCTCCGCTTATATTTAAAAGACAAAAATCATAAAAGTAATATAGTGAGGGAACAGATATGGCAAATAATATTCTTGTAACACGTTCATCAATGCCTTCCTTTGAGGAGTATTGTGAAGAGATAAAAGAGCTCTGGGACAGCCACTGGCTTACCAATATGGGCGCAAAGCACAAGCAGCTCCAGTCTGATTTGGAGAAGTTTCTCGGAGTTCCTAATGTTGTGCTCTATACAAACGGACACCTTGCACTGGAGAACGTGCTAGCAGCAATGAATCTTCCGAGAAATGGAGAAGTCATCACTACTCCCTTTACCTTTGCATCAACTACTCACGCTATCGTTAGAAATAATCTGAAGCCAGTCTTCTGCGATATACGCAAGGACGATTATACCATTGACGTAAGCAAGATAGAGAGCCTTATCACCGACAGAACCTGTGCTATTGTGCCTGTTCACGTATACGGCAATCTCTGCGATGTAAATGAGATTCAGAGAATAGCAAACAAGTATGGACTTAAGGTAATATACGATGCAGCTCACGCTTTCGGAGTAAAGTACAACGGAGTAAGTACTGCCTGCTTTGGTGACGCTGCTATGTTCAGCTTCCATGCAACAAAGGTATTCAATACCATTGAGGGCGGCGCTGTATGCTTCTCGGACAACACTCTTGTGCAGAAGCTGAACGATATGAAAAACTTTGGTATCCGCGGTCCGGAGATAGTCGAGTTCGTCGGCGGAAATGCAAAGATGAACGAGTTCCAGGCGGCTATGGGTATATGCAATCTCCGCCACCTCGATGAGGAGATTGCAAAGCGCAAGGCTGCTGTGGAGCGCTACCGTGAAAGACTTTCAGGTATAAGCGGTATAAAGCTCTGCGGAGATCAGGCCGGAGTTGAGCCTAACTACGCTTATATGCCGGTGGTATTTGACGAGCTTGAATTTGGTGCTAGCAGGAACGAGGTATTCAACGCTTTGGCTGAAAACGGCATAGGTGCAAGAAAGTATTTCTATCCGTTAACGAATACATTCGACTGCTTCCACGGAGCTTATGATGTAAACGAGACTCCCATTGCTCTACATATCAGTAAGAGAGTTCTTACTCTTCCGCTCTATGCAGATCTCAGCATAGAGACAGTTGATAAGATCTGCGATATCGTACTCAGCTGCAAAAGAGCTGCAGACTGAGTTGCCTTGCACAGATGTATGGTGATCCGTAACGGAATAAGTCTGTGATATGTATGATAAAAAAGCCCTTGAGCGATTAGTCACATATCTCTCAGGGGCTTAGGTGTTTTATATGGTTATCTCTTATCAAAAAAGTTTTCAGAAAGGTTTTGAAATTGCTCGTGAGCTTATGACTGTTTTATTCTCATCAGATCTTTTAGTTACGACAGTATAGATAATACCTGCTGCTATGAAAATAAGACAGAGTATCTGATTCAGGGAGATGATCTTTCCTATGTGCGATTCGCGGAGAAAATCAAGGAGTCCCTTTGCTGCTGCAGAAGTGATAAGTACGTATATAGCAGTTATCTTGCTATTCCTTCTCAGCATTATCATACCGGTAATGAATATTACGAAGAAGGTAAATACTTCTGCAAACTGTACAGGGAAGAGACAGCCACTTTCAGTGACCTTTCCTGAATAGCTTACACAGAACGCGCCGTGATATGGGATACCGTAACAGCAGCCTGCAAAACAGCAGCCCATTTTTGAAATGCTGTATATCAAAGGAAGTACAACGGTGCAGTTTTCGAGTGTTATTTTTGTGGTATGTCTGTCGCGCTTTATTGCGGCAAGTATGAATACGCTGGCATACATTCCTAAGAGACCACCCATTGAGGAAAGCCCGCGTCTGGTACCGCCTGAAGAGGCATAAGAAAGAAGCGAGGCGAAGAAAAACATGAGCATGGGCGAAAGTATGGTTATGCACGATGAAACTGTTTTGTCAGCTCCGCGAAGTATATTCAGTGAATACTGCAATGCAAGACCTGAAATACAGGCGAGAAGCAACATGACAGCATAAGGCGGTATGATTGTATAATCTGTATTAATATTCATATTTTTCACTCCTTTTATTTTTTCAACGGCAGGAATTGAGAAATTCGTTGCAGGCTACCAAGAATGCTAAAAAGCTTAATATATCAATGAGAAAAAGCAATGCAACCGTTACGATATATACGGTGAACAGTACCTTTCCTAATGTGCTTTCGGGATAGTTTATCCTTACTATTATGACAAGTATAAATGATGCAATGATCATTGTGGGTATAACTTCTGATATTAAAGGAACGCTTTTGTATGTGTGTAGCGCGATTCCAAAAAGGACGACCGCAAGCAGCATAATTCCAAGGGATACATAACAAAGGACAGTTGGTGTTTTTCCGTGGTCCTTATATCCGATTGGCTCACTCTGCTGTGATGGAGGCATATTGATCCCGCTGAAAAATGTCTGGTCTATGGTGACCTCGTCATAGCCGCTGAACTGCATGACATAATCATATTCGTACTGATTCAGATACCTGAACCAGGTACCGTTTATCTGCTTTGTAAAGCCCCGCATCATCAGCAGTCCCTCGTCTGTGCCCTCGGGAGCGAAGATAGCAGGATAACCACAGCAGCTGTCCATTGTACAGTTTTTTATCTCAAAGAAATTGACTTTCACTCAGATCACTCCTTTTCAGGTTTGTTTCTATGCTCTGATTATATATCAAAAATATGAATGTTTCAAGATGACATTTATAACATTCACAGTGACATTTGTAACTATCGGGTTTGGCGGAAATTAAGGACATGTCTGAGAGGAGTAGACATGATGCTACCGCAATTTATGGAAAGAAAAAATCATATTTACCTATTCTGTGAAATTTATTTAGCAAAAAAGATATAGTAAAAACATGGATGAAATGTTATAATAGATATACTGTATGTTATACAGTAATAATGATTATTGGAGGATATAACAATGAAAAAAATCTTATCAGCCGTCGTATCGGCGACAATGTGCTTTTCTGCACTTTCTTCTGTTCCCGTTGGGGCATTGGGAACAGATATGCTGACAGCACAGAGCCATGTGGGTGCTGCTCTTCCTGATTCGGGTGAGTGCGGAGACAATGTACACTGGGAGTATGAAGATTCTGTGCTTAAGATTAAGGGAACAGGTGCAATGTCGGGATACTCTATGAGCACCAATACTCCGTGGTACAGTCGCAGAAGTCAGATAACGAGTGTGGAGATAAGCGACGGTATAACAGAGATCGGAGCCTGCGCCTTTGCCGAGCTCAGCATCACATCAGTATCTATACCGGGCAGTGTGACCTCAATAAACAGGGGCGCATTTGCAAGCTGTAGATCGCTCAAGAGTATTGATATTCCGGAGAATGTTACTTATATAGCTGCTCAGGCTTTCTGTAACTGCTCAGGTCTGGAGGAAATATATATACGTAGTCCGAAATGTATAGTAAGCGGTTCGGCAGAAACTATATGCAACTCTTATTCAACTCACGGAACAAGTTTTAGAGGAACGATATATGCATATGCAGGCTCTAATGCAGAGAATTATGCAAATGCGTATAAGTATAATTTTGTTTCTCTCGGTGATGCTCCTGTAACGGAATCAACAACAACAACTACTACCACAACAACATCTTCAGCCACAACGACAACAACTACTGCAACAACTGCTCCGAAGGAAAGTACAACATCAGCACCCGGTGTTACAACTGCCACAACAACGATACGTATTATTTTCAGTACAACAACGGAAGCTTCTGCAACTACAACAGAAACTACCTCAACGACAACAGAAACGACTACTGAAACAACGACTGCCGAGACAACTACAACAACTGTTTCGACAGAGCCTGAGCTCAGCGATGAGGAATATGCTCTCAGGGGCGACCTCAATCACGACGGCGCAGTTGATGTTGCCGATCTTGTACTGTGTCAGAGAGTGCTCCTCGGTGCGCAGCCGGCAGAGTATTCCTGCGATGTTGACGGCGACGGTGTAACAAGCGTTTTTGACCTTGTGGCTCTCAGAAAGATCATTCTCAGATCAATGTGATATTAAGTTTTATAAAGGCTCCGGTATTCCGGAGCCTTTTTGGTACGGAGCAGCAGGCTTGACAAATCGTCGGGAATATGGCATCATATTAGTGTGATTTCCTGAAGGGGGGAGAAGATGAAGACTTTGAAAATATCTGCTATGCTTATGGCGGCACTTATGCTTTTATGCGGCTGTACGTATCTGGACTACGACGAATATGATGATTATGTTGCGCCGACTGTTCAGACTCTGGCCGCAGAATATATAGGTGGGGACGAGGAGCTGTACAACGCTATATACGCTCATCTGTTGGAGTTCGATACTCTGATGGAATTCTGCGGTAATATCGAGCCTAAGGAAAAACTCAGGGAAACAGCTCAAAGAGTGCTCAGGGAGAATCCTGAATTATTCTGGGCTTATATATCATATACGTCGTATTTCGGTGACGGCAGTCACAAGAGGCTTAATATCTCACCACTAGATCAGGAGATGCCGATAAATGAAGTCAGGGAAATGTGTGACAAGGTATCGGAGGCTGCGGACAGGATAATCAGTGAGATACCAGATGGAGCTTCGGACTGGGAGAAGATACTATTCGTACACGATTGGCTGATAGAGAATACATGGTATCAGGATGATGATACTGACGAGTTCACAGATACTATATACGGATGTCTCGTAAGAGGTCATACGCAGCATAACGGGTTTAATCAGGCATTTCAGTATATCATGAACAGGCTCGGATATGAGTGCGGCGCGTTCTGGAACGATTATCAGCTTTGGAATTACATAAGACTTGACGGTAAGTACTACTGGGTGGATACTGCCTGTGACGATGCTTTTTATGGAGACGATGACGGAGAAAAACATTACTCGCATTATTATTTCATGGCTGACGACGAGCATTTCAAGGACCAGCATAATATTGAAAAGGGAAATAATTATTTCCTGCCGACTTGCGATTCCACAGATAATTATTACTATGTAGTTGACGGCTCATACCTTAACAGCATAGATGATAAAGCAATCACAGACGTACTGTACAGACACAAAGGAGAGAAAGAAATAGAGATACAGTTTTCTGACGATGATATATATGAAGCTGCAAAGAAGGAGATATTCGGTTACTACAGCGCTGAGCAGCTCGGTGTGGAGGTTCCCGAGGGATCAGTATTTATATGTGGCTACTGCGATGGTATCAGGATAATGTTCTTCAATGTCGGAGTGCTGAATGAAAAATGATCGTGCAGATAAATTTTTTGCCGAAAAATGCAGGCGTCAGTCTTGCTGTAAATTGAATTTTTTTATGATGGCCGCTGTGAAGCGGTCATTTTTGCTTATGCTAATATATCAAAGAGTTCATATATATTTGCTATATGGAATAAACTTGTACAAATTGCCGAAAATAGCATAAATCGGCAATTATTATACGAATTAGGGATTGATTTTTAAATCGGCAAATAGTATAATAAATTTGTGTGTGTGACTATGAGGAGCGGATCAAGTCGCATTAAGTTTTTTTAATAAAACTATCTTAGATCATATCAATAATTTTATGGAGAAGGTAATTGGATGTTTGTAAACAAAAGCAATGCAAAGCCGTTTGCAGAGAAAATATGGCTTTCCTCTCCTACTATGCACGGTGACGAGCAGAAGTGGGTGAATGATGCGTTTGAAAAGAACTGGATCACGACAGCAGGAGAGAATATCAACGAGGTAGAAAGACTTATCGCAGAGTACGCAGGAGTAAAG